>JBFGLD010001207.1:0-2458 GCA_041576335.1 Anaerolineae bacterium
GGGCACCCAAGAGGGTACGGACCAGCGCCTCTTGCCTGATATTGCCGGCGATAAGCATCGTTTGGGCTTGTTGGGCCAGCGCCCAGGCCGCCTCGAGGTTTCCCTGGCAATATTCCAGCCAGGCCAGGTCTTTAACGATGTCAGGCTTTAGAGCCCACGCGTTTAGTTCCGAGGCAAACTTCAGAGCAGACTCCAGACATATCTTGGCTTTTTTCCAATCGCCCAGGTCACGATATACCACGCCCTGGGTATGCAAAAACCTGATCGAGAAAAGTGGCGAGATAGATTGATCTTGGGTAGCTTCAACGCGTTCTGTCAATACCTCCTGCGCATGCTGAAGATCGCCGGCCAACCAGAATCGTTGGGCGGCCATCGTCGAGTGCAGCAGGTCCAGATAAGTCGGTACCCCGAGTTGTTTTACCAGCTGTGCGCTTTGTACTATCAGGGTACCCGCCTTAGTAATCTGCCCTAGGTCCACAGCTAGACCGGCCAGGTTTATCATAGCCTGGACTTGTCCATATAAATCAGCTTGAAGTTCGTACTGATAGTGCGCTTTTTGACCCATTTCCAGGGCGGCTGGTACATTTTCGGCTACCGACGTGAGTGAACTGGAGAGCAAGTTAAAATCGGCCAGGAGCGGAGCGTCTTTTGACGCAAGCTGCTGGGCCTGCTGAAGCAGCCGGCCGGCCGAAGAAAAATCGCCCTGCTGGACATGGAGCAGCCCCATATGGGCCAGCATCAGTACTTCGTAGCGTGAATTATGGGTCTGGCTCAATACCCGACGGGCCTCGACCAACAGAGCCAGAGCTTCGCGCGGTTGGCCGATCCGGGCCTGCAGTTGAGCGCGATATAGCAAGAACTTGGTTTGGGTCCCCTTGGATTTGGGAGGAACACACTGCAGCCAACCTCGCAAATTTTCTAATTGTTGGCCGTTTAACATTTCTTCGGCCAGATTCTCCACAAGGTGCATGGCAGCGCCCTTATTTCCCGCGTACTGGTAATGTTCTAAGGCATCTTGTAATCGTCCGCGCTCTTCGAAGTAGCGGGCCGCGCGTTGATGCAGCGTAATGGATCGATTGCGATCTTTAATAATCAAATCTTGTTGGAGTAATTCGCGGATCTGCTGTGGATAGCTATAGACCTCGCCGCTGTCGTACATCTCTGAGGTCAGAAACAGGTTATGGCGCTGCAAATAGGCGAGCAGGGCCGGCGCATCTTCGTAACCCAACACGCTTTCGGCTGCTAAGTCGGACGTAAACTCTTTAAAGATCGTCGTATCTTGTAGAAAATTTCGAACGCGATCCGGATGTCGGCTTAGGATCGCAACATTCACATAGTCCATGAGCTGTCGGGTCACTTCATTTGCGTTGAGCCTCTCATCGTGCGCTCCAAATGACTTTAGTGTCAGTTGAACGCTTAAGGGCCAGCCGGCGGTATATGCCTCTATCTGCTTGGCGACGGCCAGCGGTAAGGTATTCCCGGTTAACAACGTGTACAATTCCTGAATTTCCTCCGCCGTAAAACAAAGATCGTCGTTGGCCAGGACAAGGGACTCGTTGCGGCTGTGCAGACGGGATAGTTGTCCCAGGCAAGGCATTTTTCGGCTGGTAATAATCAGATGCAACTGTGAGGGCGCATAGTTCAGTAATAGCTCTACAAATTGCAGCGTCAAGCTATCATCCTTGATTTCGCTAAAGTTATCAAGGACTATAACAACCGGATGTGACAGCGCTTGCAGGCGCGTGATCAGTTGACTGATTACATGTTGCCGCGAAAAAGGACTGTCCTGACTTAAGGGGATATTCCAGTCGAATTCCGGATAGACCTGCGCAAATGCTGCGACTAAATGGGAGGCGAAAACCAGTTCGTCCGCATCGTACTGGTCAACCGTGTACCAAATCACCGGGTGTGGGAAACGCTCGGCAAACATGGAGACAAGCTCTGTTTTACCATAACCGGCTCCCGCACAGATCAAACTGAGTCGCTTCTGAACGTTGTTAAACAATTGCTGGACGAGTTTGTCGCGAACAAGAGCCGGTTCTAATATTGACGAATGTGATAGTTTGGTGGTGATCACATTAATACTTTCGTGCATACGGTAATGCCCTCCACTGGCTTGATGGAAGATTAGAGGTCTGATTGATTGGGATAAGGTTCAAACCGTAAATGGGTGATCGAGTTATTACCTGGGATTAGCCATCGAAAACCTATCCAAATGGCTAGGGAGGAACACCGCTCGCACCATTGCCAAGCGGTTACTCGAAAATTTCGAAGATTGGTGGCAACAACGTTAACTTTCGGTAATTCTGTTACAGCTTCAACGTATAATCTTTTCGCCACGCTCCAGCTACTCCTAATCGGTATGGTAGTCCCGTGACTTAGGACATAATCCTCAGTCGGTCACTTGGCATAGGCGCTCTATCTTACCTGATAGAGGCCTAATCCTGATCTCGGGCTA
>JBFGLD010001208.1:0-2453 GCA_041576335.1 Anaerolineae bacterium
AACGGTAACAGCGGGACGGGTCAACAGGGCAATCTGATCCAGTTTACGTTTGGCTCGCACTTCCTGAAACAGGTTGATCCCGGATCCCGCGACAATCATCAACGTAACCGTGACGGCATCCTCCCACCGGTTGAGAGCAAATAGTACCAAAGCTATCAAGAGGAAAGCCCCATTGACTAAGGAGAAGACGTTTTCCCGTAGAATTTGGGTATAGGTCCGGCTGCTTTGCAGCGCAACTTGATTACCCCGGCCGGCAGCCAGACGTGCTGCCGCTTCGCCGGCAGATAAGCCGGTGAACGATGTGGCAGGAGTACGGCTGGGCGGGTCATCAGATTGTGATGCAGCTACGTGTCTATTGAGCTTGTCCGCATTCATACTTGTGCCTTTTCTACCGGTGTTGTCGTAAATACTGCGAACGTATTAAAACCTCACTTCATTAGGGCCAGGAATCGTTCCGTGTAATATGCCGCTGTCTGGGCTGATGGTGAAATCCGTGGCAGCACAGACTCAAACGCATGGCTGCAGTGCGGAAATGGTATAAATATTACGGGCGTATTGACCTGTCTCAACAAGCCGTACAACTTCTTGACCTCTTTGTAATCGACCAGCAGATCATGCGTGCCCTGCAACAGTAAGGTTGGCGGACAATCTGAACTGATGTAAGTGACCGGTGAAATCTGGCGATAGACCTCTGGGATTTCATTCGGGGTGCCACCGACCACGCTGGAGATGCCATTAGCCAAGCTGTCCCCATGGCCGCCCAAAATTTCGAGCAGGCGATGGATCCGGGCAACAAGGCGGTTAGGAAAAAGTCGGACGAAGCGAGCCTGGATATCGTGATATAATGCCACCATATCCGGCGGTCCTTGGTATGAAATTACGCCCCTAACCGAGGTGTCTCCATTCCTCCCCGCCGGCTGAAACAACGGGTGGTTAGGGGTGTAGGCCGCCAGGAGCGATAAATGCCCGCCTGAAGATTGGCCGGTCAACACAATACGAGCGGGACTAACGTCATAGGCAGCGTGGTGCTGTTTGAGCCATAAGATGGCCTGCTTAACATCCTTAACCATCCCCGGAATCGTCGAATGTGGCGCCAAGGTGTAGTTGATATCCATCACCACGTGTCCTTGCGCGACCAAACGCTGAAAATAAGGAAATTTACCAATGTTCTTTCGACCGTACCACCAGCCCCCACCGTGTACAAAAATCATTGCCAACCCGGTGCGCGGAACCCCCGCCGGTGGCTGCAGGACATCCGCCACCAGCGGACGGCCGCTATCTGTGCTTGTGCCGTAGACCACATCCAAATGTAACGCTCCCTGCGGACGTCTTCGGTAATAGGGGCGCCAGCGGTAGGGCCTCAAGCGAGAACGCAAATTAGAGGGAATGGCGGCCTCCCAATCCGGCCCAAAGGCCTGGACAAAGCAATTTTCGCGAGGTGCAGTCACCTCGAACATATGTTTGGCGGCAATAGCTGCGCCAATAAGACCAATCCCGGCTCGCAGTGGATCTTTATGTTTGAGCCCCAGCCCGGCATTCAACGCACCTAAGAGTGCCAACTGCGGGGCTAGGGCCGAAGCCAGCAGCTTCGGCCCCCACATCACCGCTTGGAGTGCCCCATCCTTGGCATGAAACAGGATCAGGCCGGCAAACAAAGTTACGAACAGGCTGAAGATTCGGGCTAAAAACCGTCTAACTTTCATTATGCTGCCTTCGTCAGGCCTCATTGCGGCCTAGGGTAGCAGACGCATCCCGGTGCATTTGCAGGGCTCTCCACATTTCGCAATGAAAACTAGTTAATCTTTGAACCATTTCTGGCGGCATAGACCTTGGATATAACCGCGCCAAACAATAAGATCTGGGCGCTGTAATAGATGGTTATCAGCACAACGGCCAGCGCACCGGCTGCGTCAAAGGCAGAGCCAATGCTGCTGTGCGATAGGTAAAAGCCCAGCCCCCAGCGTCCAATCGCAAACAACACGGCCGCACATAAAGCCCCCAACCACACATCGCGCCAGGCAACCTTTGCATCGGGCATCAGCCTGTAAATGATGGCAAACGATAACGCCGATAAGGCGACGAAGCTAACAGCGTTTCCAAAAACCACGTCGCTGCCAAAGTCAAAAAATGTGGTCAAAACAGATGTCACTAAACTGGCGAAGGTGGCCAGGATGAGGATTAGGCCAACCCCCAGCACCATCACCGCGGCCAGCAGTCGTGTTTTAATGAAATTCATAATCCCGTCCTGAGTTTGCGGCGGGACTTGCCAAATGGTGTTAAGCGAATTTTTCAGGTTGGTGAATAGGCCGGTCGCCGCGTATAACAATGCAACCAAACCGATTAACGAGCTCAAGGTTGTGCCGCCCTCGGCGCGCTGAGAAGCGCTGATCACCATCTGCTGAATATATTCGGCTGTATCATACCCCAGTGTCTCGGCCAGCCGGGTAAAAATG
>JBFGLD010001209.1:0-2450 GCA_041576335.1 Anaerolineae bacterium
CAGGCTGCGATGTCGGGTATTGGCGCGCACGGTCTATTTGTAAATCTCTATCTCAACGGTCGGTATGAGGGGCTGTACAACTTGGTTGAAAGGCCAGATGCCAACTTTATGTCGGCATATCTGGGAAGCCGGAAAGAGGATTGGTTTGTGGCCAATCAGGCCGGACCGCTAGATAACGATCTGGCTGACACGGCCAACAACCTGAACTTCTTTTTTACGGCCTTTGCAGTAGCCCCTTCACTCGGGAACAATGGCTTTAGCCAGCCGGAGTATCTGGCTGATCTCTATACTGCAGCCGCTGAGTATCTTGATCAATCCCAACTCATCGACTATATATTATTGAATTGGTATGCCGAAACGCTGGATTGGCCTCAGAGCAGCTGGTATGCGGCCGTTCGTCTGCAAGACCTTCCGGGTCGAGGCAAGCTTCTCATCGGCGACGAACAGGTTGACTACAACAGGCAAGTTGCTTTCGACCAACCGGACAGCCCTGAGCGCAATATTCACACAGCCTATTTGGAGACCTTGCTGCAGAATCCCGATTTCAAAGTTAATTTTGCCGACCGTGTATACCAGCACCTATTCAACGACGGCGCGCTTTCTGATGCCAAGGCCCAGGCTCGCTGGCAAGAGCTTGAGGCGGCCATTAGCCAGGCAATGCTAACCGAGATAACCCTCCGAGCCTCTGCGGGCGATGACCCTTCCTTAACCTGGGCTGAGTGGCGCACGGCCCGCAGAAGGGTGTTGGCGCAAATGAAAGGCAGGGCGAGCAGTCTCGTAACCCAAGCCCGTGAAGCCGGCTACTACCCAGAATTTGACCCGCCGCTGTTCAGTGAAAATGGCGCCCTGGTCGAGGCAGGTTTCGAATTGGAGATGTCCCTGCCGCCCCGCTCTTGCCGAAATTGCACGATCTACTATACCATTGACGGGTCCGATCCGAGACTGCCGATTACCGGGGCGATCATACCCAACGCGGTGCTTTACAACAGCCCCTTGGTCCTAACAACGACGAGGCAGGTCAAGGCTCGCGCCTGGGATGGCCAAGCATGGAGCGCCCTGCACGAGGCTACCTTTAGCGTTGTGGAGCAGGACAACAAACTCCGCATCACCGAAATCATGTACAATCCTGCCGGCGGGGACGATTATGAATTCATCGAACTACAGAATGTCGGTAACAGCGAGCTTGATCTTGCCAACATCTCGCTGGAGGACGGCGTTCGGTTCACCTTCCCGCCCAATAGCCCGCCGCTGAAGCCGGGCAGAGTCGCGGTGCTGGTAAGCAACCTCAATGCCTTTGCCGAGCAATATCCGAATGTTGCCATCTGGGGAGCCTACGAGGGACACCTCTCTAACAAAGGCGAGAAACTTATCCTTAAGGACGCTGACGGAGAGATACTCATCGAGGTTGCGTACGCGGACGATAATGGTTGGCCGATCAGTGCCGATGGTCGCGGAGACTCGTTGACGCTAGTCGACGAAGCCGGTAATCCCAACGAACCCAAGAATTGGCGAGCCAGCATCCAGCTCAACGGCTCACCCGGCCTAGTGGAGTTGGCCAATTAACCAATATTGCCGTTCCTGGATTGGCCACGCCACCTGGCCAGGAGCCCCAAAACATTCTACTCGTGAGCCTAATGCGCGACCACATAATTTCAATGTTCTTAAAAGACAAGCTCATTCGTCCGATGTTTCCAGCTTATCCAGATAAAGAAAGAGATGGGTAATACATTCCTCGAAGGCATCCAGATTCTCTTGAATCGTATTATGAAGCAGCGAATAATCAATGTCCCAATAAAGATGAACCAGCACGTTGCGCATCCCGGCCATGGCTTCAAGACGGTGACCCAACTCAGTGGGCACAATCCCCTTTGTCCGCAAGATTTTGCCGACCTCTCGATACTCTTGTGGGACCCCTAAACCCGTCTTGACGATCACATGTCGGCCAAGGTCGAGCGTGGCCTCGATGGCCAGGCGTAGATAGTGCTCAGATAAGGCTCTTTTGAGTTTATCCTGCACATATGCCTCCAAGCTCAAATCGGCCAGGCCCAGGGCTCGTAATTCTTGAACCGCGTCTCGAACCAGAAATACAAACCGTTCTATGCGCTCTCTGTTTACCATCATTACCTCCGAGACCACTCCACGATGAGCCAGTTGCCGGGTGATCATCCAATTCTCCTGGCGCCAGCCGGCCAGGTCAGCATAGCGAGCCAATACCCTGTCTTCGAAATCGACTGCGCTATTTTCTTGAAAGAGACTTTCACCATTAAGGATGACCTCGGCCAGGAGGGTGAGGGGCGCTTGACTGAGTAAGACCAGGTCGATATTATCTGCCTGAAATAGCTGACAGAGTTCTTCATATAAGCCATCGTAATAGCTAAACCAGTCGGGTAAAGGGAAGGGCGGCAGTACGGCGATGTCCAGGTCGCTCAAGGCGCTGCCAGGACCTTGTC
>JBFGLD010001210.1:0-2446 GCA_041576335.1 Anaerolineae bacterium
AGAACGAGATTCCCTATACCATCTCGGCGGCCTATATCACTCGTCTGGATGGCCTGGTCTTAGCCACCAACCAGCTCGCTGTGGAGCTGAATACCAATATGGAAGCCATCTCTGATACCATAGAGACGATTAGAGCCTTTGAGGTGCAGCATTTCGATACCTCGGATGGGTTAGATCCTGACCGGCCCGACACATGGGATCCCTATGTTGATCTCTACCACTTTGCCCACCTGATCAAAACTCATCTGACAGAGTATCCCGATATCCAGGCGGCGGCCCAGGAAGTTATGGCGGCCATCGATGAGTATCTCATCTTTGAGAGCCACCGCAGCGGATCTGACGATGATGATGGGGATGGTCTGCCGGACTATGACCTGGAGAACAGTCACGGGGTGTCGATCCACTTTCCGCCTCTGGCCCCCGGTTTCTACCATACCGGCAATTATGACTTCGCCGTTGGGGCCACCTGGAGCGGCGCGGTCAACGGGGTGATCGGCCTTCAGGCGAATAGCGTTCAACCGAATGGCGTTCAGATGAACGCGGTCGAATGGGGACCGATGTTGATGCGCTACTTCCAGGTCACGCAGCCGGGTGGACCTGTCAATCACACCCCACCCCGGCCGTCACCGAAACGCTCACCCTTGTCCCAAACTTTCGTCTATTTGCCGCTCATCGTTCGTTAAGGGGAACCCAATGGCTCAAGAAACCAGCTATGCCTCTTACCTACTCCGCGTTTGGCGGGAGGGGGATGGGCCAGAAACCTGGCAAGGAGAGATTGAATCGATCCAGAGCGGGCAGAAGTGGCAGTTTGACAGTCTGGAATTGATAATAGGTTTCTTGCAAACTCGGATTTTAGCAACTCCGATTAATGACCCAGATCATAAGCAGGACTGATTTGACTGGAAACCTGTAACGTATTTTTGCATAGCCGCGTCAGCCTTAGCGTACATGAGCGCATCAATGTTGGTGGTACCCTTTTCAGGCGGGCGGAGCCCGGTCCGCTGCAGCGGGTGTTAGCCGGCGATAAAGCGGCCGCAACCCAATTCAGTTTATTAACATGTCCCATAATACAGATAAGTAGTCTCGTGGTACCGAAGCACTAAAAAACCATAATGATCAGCATCGCCAATACCAAAAAGCCGACTCCCTTAACGTTGGCACTGGCGTTCGTCATTTCCGAGGAAGTAATAACTGACCCCCATAGGGAATTAATCCAACCAGCGGATGAGGTACATACGGCTCTTCCAGATACGCCATTTCTTCAACCGATAATCTAACCGACAGTGCCTCGACCGCGCTTTCAAGATGGGGGATCTTCGTCGCGCCAATCAACGGCGCGACCACGGGGACTTTTTGCAGCATCCAGGCCAGGGCAATATGAGCACGCGGGACACCTTGCTGTTTGGCAACTTCAGCGACACGCTCAATGACCATTTGGTCTGAGTCGGCAGTGGCATCGTATTTCTGCTTGGCGATGGGATCAGTTTCCAAACGCTGGGAGGTTTCTGAGGTATCTCGCGCCAAGCGCCCAGAGGCCAAAGGGCTGTAGGGTGTCACCGCAATTTTTTCTTCAGCACAAAGCGGCATCATTTCACGTTCCTCTTCCCGATAGATGAGATTGTAATGATTCTGCATGGAGACAAACCGGGTCCACCCGTTCTTTTCAGCCACATGCAGCGCTTTCTGGAACTGCCAGGCGTACATGGCAGAAGCGCCGATATAGCGCACTTTTCCAGCCTTGACGATATCGTGCATGGTTGCCATCGTCTCTTCAATGGGCGTGTGGTAATCCCAGCGATGGATGATGTAGAGATCGACGTAATCCGTACCGAGACGTTTCAGGCTCTGGTCGATCTGGCTCATGATATGTTTGCGGGAGAGACCGCCGGTATTGGGGCCTCTACTCATTGGGACAAAGACTTTAGTGGCAATGACCACCTCATCCCGGTTAGCGAGGTCTCTTATTGCCCGTCCAAGAATTTCTTCACTGTTGCCGTAGGCATAGGCATTGGCCGTATCGAAGAAATTGATCCCCAAATCCAACGCTCTTTTGATGATCGTCTGGCTGCCTTCTTCGTCCAGTGCCCATTCATTATGAACCCAGCCCTCGGCCGTGCCAAAACTCATACAGCCCAGACAAATCTGGGATACCTCCATCCCGGTATTGCCAAGTTTTACATATTCCATTTTTGTTTCTCCTTTTTACTCCTTAATTAGGACCAGATCGTTTTCTTTTTTAGAACGGTGTCTTCATACAGGCTAATTATGTTGTCCACCAAGTCTTTTGTTCGTTGTGTTTCTGCCATTTTACTCACAAGCTGCCCTCGTTGCGTGATCAAGATTTCTTTTCTAACCACAACGGTCTGGTCACCCTGTTGAACCTGTCAGTAATGCTCAATCAAAACCTGCTGGGAAACCTCACCCTCCGCGTGCGCTTGATAAATTC
>JBFGLD010001211.1:0-2445 GCA_041576335.1 Anaerolineae bacterium
ATCGCCAACGGTAAAAAAGTTCATGCGTCCCAACAGTTCGTAACTTTGACGAATGATTCGCCCGGTACTCAATTCGGTTAGGTTATATTCTGCCATAAACAGCGTCCGATCGGCCTCGTCCTCAAGTTGGACAATATCCATTTCCAGCCGGCCGCGGATTGCGGTGAGGCCGCTTTTTTTGTGGGGATAATTAAGTGTTGGTATTTCCCCCTCGTCACCCAGATTCAGCACCACCAGCACCGGCTTACCGCTCAAAAATTGGAAGCCGCGCAGCCGTTTTTCCTCATCGGGGGTCAGCTCAAGATCTCGGATCGGATGGCCCTGCTCAACGTCGGGCTTGAGCCGGTTTAATAACTCAGACTCAATCTGGTCGTCTTTATAGGTGGGAAAGCCTTTTCCCCGTTTTAAGCTGGCGTCGAGTCGTTCCAAGCGGTTCTCGATTTTGCTTAAATCCGACAGGGTCAATTCCGTATCGAGGCTAAAAATGTCGCGGAGCGGATTAATAGTTTCCAGCGGATGAGGCACGGACTCGTCCTGGAAGACCCGTACCACATGAAGTAGAGCGTCGTTGCCGCCAATGGCGTTGATCAACTCACCGCTCAAGCTGACGCCGCGGGACTTCTTTTCTGCCCCGCTCAAACCGGCTATGTCAGTATACTCAACGCGCGCGTAGGTGGTTCTTTTGGGTGTATACATTTTGCTCAAGGCACCCACCCGTTCATCCGGGACGTCGACCGTAGCCACATTAACTTGAAAACTGCCACCGGCGTAAGCCGCCGTGGGCGCCCTGCCGCCGGTTAAGACGTTAAAGACGGTTGTTTTGCCGCTATTGGGCAACCCGATGATTCCAATTCGCATTAGCGCATCCTGTAAGATTTGTTCTCCACGGAAGGTCGTAGGTCGCGTCGCCACCTACAGGGCACCATTCTAAATTATGGCCGGGATTTGGTCAATCCGCTGGTGGCTTAGGAGCCAGTTAATAACAGCACTTGGACCGCTGAAAGTTAAAAGTCATTTTTGGCAATGAATTTCGCATGATTTTGCCCAAACGGCGCTGGTCGATCGGTTTTAAGTGCCTGTCACTTATCATTCTTGCGCAGCGCGCAAGTATTGTCAACAACAGATTGTCACCAATGTCCAAACTTAGTAAAATTAAGGAGGTTAGGCCGGTGCTGAGAGCACGCCGAACCAAGACAGTCTGAATATTGAACTGATTACGGAAGGCCATTACCATGACCCGGGAAGAATATCTCCGTGAACAAATCGAGGCGCACAACCGCCGCTTACAGCAGCTTAAATTGCGACAGGCTCGCCAAGGGGTGAACACGGAGCCGTCCGTTGTAACCGAGATCGAGGACATAGAAGCAATGTTGGAAACGCTGCAGTCTGAACTGGAGGCAGTCGGTGGTACCGTTCCACCGGCTTTTCATAGTCTGTCGGCCCGCGCGCAGCTGCATCAAATCGTGCTCTATTGGGCCGAAGACGGGCGCAAAACCAGTTTTTCACACGTTGACTTGAGTGGAGCAGATTTGAAGACGGTTGAGCTGAGTGGGGCTAAGTTGAACGTAGCGAACTTGAGCCAGGCCGACCTGCGCATGAGCAACTTGAGCCAAGCTGACCTGCGTTTTGCCAATTTGCGAGGGGCCAACCTGCGCCAAGCCGATTTGCGTAATGCCGATTTACGGGGAGCCGACCTGCTCCAAGCCGATCTGAGTAAAGCCGACTTGAGGGAGGCTGATCTGCGGGAAGCGACGTTGGAGAAGGCCGATGGAGGCAAGGCTGATCTTCGCTGGGCAAAGCTGAGCGAGGCCAAGCTGGGGCAGTGTAAACTGCGTCAGGCTGATCTCCGCTGGGCGGATCTGGGCGAGGCCGATCTAAGCAATGCGGATTTGAAGGAAGCCGATTTGCGTGAAGCCGGCATGGAACGGGCTAACCTGGCCCAAACCAAGCTGCATGAGTCTCGCCTTGAAAGCGCCAACTTGTATCAGGCTAACTTGGAAGAGGCCAAACTGGAAAAGGCAAAGTTAAGAGAAGTTTGCCTGGCCGAGGCCAATCTAAGGCGGGTTAATTTGAGGGGAGTCAGCCTTTACCGGGCTGACTTGCACGGAGCCAACCTGCAAGGAGCCGACTTGTTTCGTGCCTATTTAAACGAGGCCAACCTGCAAGGGGCCAATCTGAGTGGAGCCAATTGCGCCGGGGTTAATCTGGGCGATGCGGACCTGAGCGGTGTAATTTATGATCGGGACACCACCTGGCCGGCCACATTTGATCCCGTTGAAGCGGGTACCATCCTGGTAGCGTGACAAGTGACGACGTTGGCCCGAGCAAATTCTAAATGGGTCGGCTGGCCTATCCTGGGCCCCGTCATAGCGGGGTGGGAGGAGGGTTTTTGTGCTGTCCGGCCTTCCAATCTTCCGTGAGCCGGCTGCGAGGCCGTCCGGCACA
>JBFGLD010001212.1:0-2442 GCA_041576335.1 Anaerolineae bacterium
GATGGGCGGGCCAGCAGCCCCCCCAACACCAAGTACCCCAGACTATATGTGACTAAAATGATAAAGTATCTTGTGGAGTAAAGGCCAAATATAGTGGGATTTGAACTGGTTCGGTTTAAGAGTTCGATGAAGCCAAAGGTCCAAGCGATAACGGCGATTACCAACAAGAGCAGGTATTCAGCGGCTTCAAGCCTCCAGCTAGAGGTGGGTGTGGTTTTTGTTTGGGCTACCGCGTCCGCCCTCGAAATTGCGTCGATACTCATCAAGTGCCTTTCTGGTCAAGGATTAGACCGCCCCAAGGAAGATGCCAAAGCCGGTAACGGCAATCAAAGCACCGGCCACCCGTAGTGTCATATCACCAAGTTTGGTGCGAGTGGCGATAGTCCCGAGCAGGGCTCCAATCACGTGGAGGCCGGCAGTGGCTACCATAAAGCCGATGACATAAGAGATGATGCCCAACACCGTGTTGGTCGACGTAGGTAGTTCGGTGCCGTGGGCGTGACCATGAAACAGGGCAAACAACCCTACGAATACCATCGCTAGCCCCACCGGCAGCCCCTGTTTTAGAGCCAAGGCGATCCCCAAAACAATCACTGAGGTCGCGATACCATACTCCACCCAGAGTAGGCCAATCCCGGTGAGCCCCAACAGACCGCCGACCGCCATTACCGATACAAAAGCTGCCGGCACTGTCCAAATGGCCCGACCACCCATTTGAGCGCTCAATAGTCCAACGGCTACCATGGCCAACATATGGTCAATTCCAAGAAGCGGGTGCAAAAACCCGGATAGGGCACCACCATCCGTCCCT
Source organism: Anaerolineae bacterium (assembly GCA_041576335.1). Lineage (GTDB taxonomy): Bacteria > Chloroflexota > Anaerolineae > 4572-78 > J111 > JANQQF01. Next base: position 812 of record JBFGLD010001212.1, read on the forward strand.
GAATGAAATACAGGCCCGAGAATGAAGAGGGCTAAGGTAAGCATTGACATCATCCAAACTCCTTTTTTGATTAAAACTGCTTTCGTATCGTGTTTGCCCTAAGCCAATATTCAGGGCTGGCAGCTGCTTCCGGTTGCAGCGCAAACGCACGCGCCAAAACGCCGTGTTTCTACCTAGATCAATATCGACAGGTTGACCAAAGAGGGGGCCAAATTCAAATCAAGTTGAAGCCAATCATGTTATATATTCAAGATCAAGGCCAAATCTTGTTCAACGGTGATAAATGTGTCGGTCAGGTTTGAGATTGGCGTTTCTGAAATGTACTAGTACGGTTTCAAGTTGTTACAGGGTTGGGGCTAGATTAGGCAGCAGCAGTATAACATACTGAAGTTTGAATCTGGTTTGAAATGTTAGGGTTTTTTGATATTTTTCTTGCTACCAAAACATTTGGAGCCGCTATTGGAGGAGATAAATTGGGCCGTCTGCGGTCTTGATGGCCGGACAGTTCAACACACAGCCGCCCGACGTCGAGGGGCAGCAGGCCCGGATGCAGGACCTGGCTAAGAAACACAGCCTCGACCCCAACGCATTAATTACAGCGGCAGAAGAATTGACGGTTCTCAGTGAGCATCAGCGAACACGGTTCGTAAAATGGTTAGAGGGTATCGCATGTGCATTTGGGCAGGTAGGGCATGACCGGAAAGAAAGTATTAAAAAATACGAGGAGGTATGAAGGAAATGAAACGATCTATTCTAATTATGGTCATGTTGTTAGCGCTGCTGACTTTGGTGGCCGCCCAATCACCATGTCCGGCGGCGAACAGCAAATGTTGGCTGTGGCCCGAGGCCTGATGGCCCAACCCGAGATCCTCATGATTGATGAGCTATCGCTGGGCCTGGCCCCTTTCCTGGTGCTGGATTTGTTTGAAATATTAAAGCAAATCAAGAACGAAGGCTTGACCATGCTGCTGGTTGGGCAAAACGTCCAGAAGGCCCTGGCTGTCAGTGATTATGCCTACGTGCTGGCCGAGGGTCGAGTGAAAATGGAAGGTCCGTCACGTGAATTAGCAAAGAATCAGCATATCCGTGAAGCTTACCTGGGTATTTGAATAGGAGTCGACTTGGCTCCCGGGAAAAATCCGGCGTTAATGATGAATTCTTATACAAACCGCCATTTTTTTCGCATGCTTGGCCTTAGCCGGTCCGTCAGACTTATCGCAAAGGCGAGAATTTATAGGACTGCTACGGCTGGAGTTTATTGTCAGTCAGGGGCTCCGGTACGAACTCATCCTTGAGTGGATTGATCCAGGCAGCATGTTTGAAGGGGCTGTAGAACTGCTGTCCCAGGTCGACCGTCGGGTCGATAAATTGCTGAAACGACCGCCCATTTAACGAGGCCCACGCCTCTACGGTGACAATTGGGTTCTCGATGACACCGGCTCGCCGGAACTCGTCCTCAATGTAGTGGGCAAATTGCAAAATCATATCAGGACGGGTCGCCATTTTGCTATACTGTCGAGCGGTCAAGCGGTCGGCAAGGTCAACTTCCCAGGTCTGGTGGGTTTGCGGATCGGTCACATAAAAGATGACGACCGCATTTTTATCGCGCAGCTTCATATGCCATGAAAAGC
>JBFGLD010001213.1:0-2441 GCA_041576335.1 Anaerolineae bacterium
AGACGAATGTGATATGATCGGCGTGTTTTTTATCCCAGATGGTCCGAGGAGCAGTTGCTCCGGCCGCACCGTCTTTCACCTCAATTAGTCCCCCCAGTATGATACGACTATCGGTATAAACCGTTATCTTATGGCACAACGCCCGCAAGATTTCTTGACGTTCTGCCATAATGAAGCGTAGCTGTTCTTCGCTCATTACCCCTAATTCATCCGGGCTTTGGTTAATTTCAGGCTTGAGCTCGGGCTCAGCCTGGCCTACTTGCTCCTCTTCATTTTGCCGGCCTGTCGCCCTGGCTGCACGACCAGGTTCACACCTTGTATATAGCGATGGGATAGCACAGTTTACAATTTCCTCGAAAATCAGAGTAGAAACCGGCTCGACAGAACGAATAACGCATTGTTTTAGGGCGCGCACTTTATTTCTCTATGAATACATGCCGAGGCTCCGGATAAACGACTAATCCCGACACGTATTCTAGGATAAGGCTGCGAATTCCAGCCAAACAAGGGCCACCACCCTTCGGGGATAGACGCCGGCAACTCCTCTGAACCCACAGTAACAGAAAGATACACCGCTCAACTAGCACGAAAATGTGGCCTGTGAGCCACAGAATATGATTGACCTCGCCCTCCGGAAGCCATCTCGCCAGCTCTTCAGAAACATCTCGAAGTATGGACAAGGTCGTCTTTCGTATCTTAATAAAGATGATCATTAAGGATTCGTCTTGGCATTTTTCAGAGGTCACGTTGTCTCCAATCGGCTCATACACATGCACCGGAGCGACATCACGTTTGAGGCGGGTCAGCCAGTTTTGCATATCAGGCGACGCCGCCAGCGATTCCTGCCGCAGGGTCAACAGCACCAAAATGGGCGTCCGTTCTTCAGCCCAGCGCAGAACGGCGTAGTGCAGCACATCTAGCGAGGCCGTGTCGGCCCAATGCCAATCATCGATAAACAGGACCAAGGGGGCATGTTCAGCCAGTGCCCGGCCTAAGCGAGCGATCGCTTCAAAGAGCTGCTGGCGGGCGGCGGCTTCCTCCCAGTTCGGCTCTGGTAGATCAGGGTAGCGGTCGCGTAGCTCCGGTAAAAGCCGGGTGAGCTGGGGCAACCTTAAATCCGAGAGCAGGTCGTCAGGGACGTTCTCTCGTTCCAGGCGTTGACGCAGCAGTTGGGCGAGTGGCTGGTAGGAAAGCCCGTCGCTGGTTTCAAAGGCCCGACCACGGAGGACATCGGCTCCTTGCATCGCGGCCCACGCCAGAAAATGTTAGGCCAGGCGGGTCTTGCCGAGTCCGGCTTTGCCCTCCAGCGTGACCACCTGCACCCCATCTTGGCTGGCCCGCTGATAGGCGTTGACCAGGGCTTCATACTTATGGGTACGGCCCACAAAGGGTATGGTCAGGCGGCGATGCTCATGGGCTGGGTCGGGTTTGAGTTGCCCTGTCCGCGCTGGCTGTTGCGCCCGGATACGGGCTACCAGTGTTTCGGTCTCTTCCGCAGGCTCACCCCCCAACTCCTCGGCCGGCACAGCCCGACAGGTTCCATACTGGGCCAGGGCTGCGCTCCGTTCGCCTTGTAAGGCCAGGGCCTGGATCAGTGACGGTGGACTTCTTCGCGCCATGGTTCCAGAGCCAGTTGTTGGCAGGCCAGTCGGTGCAGCTGCTCCCGCACTGTCCGCAGCCACTCATCGAATGGCAGACTGTCGCAGGTGAAGCCGGACAGCAGATCGTCCCGGTACTAAGTGACCGCTGGCTTGAGCTGATCGTTTTCCAGATAAGCCAGAAAAGTAGTGACATCCAGGGAATAATCGCTGGTCGCGTTAAACTGCACCGTTGACCGGGTTACCTGCAGGTAAGGATCATCTTCGGAATCGGCATCGTCTAAGACCTGACGGAGCCGGTAGAGCGATTGGCGCAGGTTCTGTTTGGCTATGGCCTCCGCTTCATCCGGCCAGTACAAGGTCGTCAGCACATCTCGCGCATGGGCTTGCTGCCTGGTCAGCACCAGATAGATCAGCAGCCCCTGCACCTTCGTCGAGCGAAAATTGGTGAGCGGCTTGGCGCCCAGCGTCGCCTGAAACGCACCCAAAAAAGATAACGTCAGATGATCCATTGACAAATTGGCTCTGGATGAAAGAGAAGTTGATTTTATCTCCGCACATTATACCCCTCCAACCGCTGAATCGGGCAATAAAAATCGAACCCAACAGACAAACAGTAAAAGTGGTCACGATAAGAGGCTTTGTGGTCACGAGTTGGTAACGCTAGCTTGGTATGCTGGCCTTAATGAGTTTTGGGTGATAGAAATGAAAAATTGGCAAAGAAGGGAGGAGCCTAGTGAACAATCACCTTACAGTTATTTACGAAATCAGTAGTTATTTCAATTGAGGAGGCAGGATTGTGATATACCTATGCCTGCGGCAGACGATTGAAGATTATGCCCA
>JBFGLD010001214.1:0-2440 GCA_041576335.1 Anaerolineae bacterium
GTTATGGTCTGACCATCAAAGAGCTGATTGAGCAACACATGCCGCAAGGCACAACCGTCGCCCAGGCCATTGGCGGCGACACCGGTGCCAACGGCCTGCACAGCGTGGCCGATGAACTGGTCAACGTGCAGCAGAGCGATAGCGGAAACGCCTTCAATAGAGCGGTCGCCAAACAAGGCCAGAAGCTGGCCGAACGGGGTGCCAGCGCGTCAGACGAGCTTGTAGAAGAACAAGTTGAGGAGGCTTCGGTCACCGCCTATGGCAGCGGCAACGCGGCCCAAGTCTATTTCGATCTCTATCCTCGCAAGATCAAGCTCAGTGAACTGAACGCGGCCTACCCCGGCATGGTCGAGGCGGTGGCCCAGCACGAGGGCATCGGCATGATTCTGGGCTATGAGGATGATGGCACGATACTCGCCCTCGGACAAGAGGGGCGGCGCAATTTAGACTCCGGCGAAGTGGTCGGAACCGATCCGGTGTTGCCCTACGCCCGGGAAAGCGGGCCAGGCGTAGCCTCCCTTGAGAAACGTATCTGGCAGCTAAAACGGGTGATGGACTTTCCCAATGCGGGGGATTTGTGGCTGATTAGCACCGTCTACCCCGACGGGACCGTGGCCGCCTTGGAAGAGTTGGTCGGCAATCATGGCGGACTGGGCGGCGAGCAGACCGATGCCTTTATTCTCCACCCGGCTGATATGGACGTACCTGATACGCGCAACTCAACCGATGTCTTTCACATTCTCAATAAGCACCGCGGCGCGCCCGTGGTCGAGAAACCAGTGGTTCAAGCCACGGAAGAAATCGCCGATTGGGCCATCCCTAACCTGTTTGACGGCATTGGACGGTTCACGACCTGGATTGGCTATGCCCTGCGCTGCCTCTTTTTGGACCGCCAGGCGTATCAGGCGGTGGTCAAAGACCCGACGATGACAGGCCCGGCCTTGCTGATTGCCTTGGTCATGGTCTCGCTGAGTTCGACCGCGCGAGCGGGAGGTTTGGACTTGGGGCGCATAATCGCCGACATCGGCTTGTGGTTCGTGGCCGTGTTCGTCCTTTATCTGGCCGGTCTTGCCCTCACCAAGACAGGGACCTTCACCAAAACTTTTCGGGCCGTTGCCTTCGCCCAAACCGTCTACCTGATCGCCATCCTGGCCTTTTTCCCGCCGCTCGCCTCGCCTATTCGACTATTAATGCTGGTCCTGGGTTTTGTCGCGACCTGGCTGGCAGCGGCCACGGCTCATGAGACCCGCGGCTGGCGTACACTGCTGCTGCCCGTCGTTGCCTTCTTGATCCTGATCCTGGGCGCTGTAATTGTCGGAATTTTGCTGGTCGGCGCGGAGTTCACGCTGCAAAGCGTGCTGCAAAGCTTGGGTATAACTTAGTAATCTTGTGCTCGTGGTGGTTATGTAACCGTCACGGCTATTCGGCGGACATATATCCGCTCGTGATGGGTCGCAGATACATAAATGGTCAACAGTAAATAAATATTAAATTAAAGGAGCACAAAATGGCAAACGAAAAGTACAGCTTTATTGTCGTGAAATACGCCGGGCAGGATACCGCCGGCCAAGCGCTGGCAACCGTGCGGGAACTGGCCAAAGAGAAAGTGGTCAAACTGAAGGACGCCGTGGCCATTACCAAAACTGAAAAGGGCAAAATCAAGCTGCACCAAACCAAAGACGACAGTGCCGGCAAGGGTTTTATGAAAGGGGGCGTCATCGGCCTGATTTTTGCCGTGCTGTTTGGCGGCGCGGCCTGGCTGGTGGCCGGAGCGGCCCTGGGCGCTGCCTTTGGCATGTTCGATCGGGGCATCAAGGATAAGTTGCTCAAAGAATTGGGCGAAAACATGACCAGCGACGAGTCGGCCCTGGCCGTTCTGATTGAAGAGGCGGATTGGGGGGCATTGCTTTCCCGGATGGACAGCAAATATACCGGCGAAGCCGTGGTTGAGCAAATGGTGGAAGACCACCTGGCCGCCGTTGAAGCCTTAACCGAAACACCGGAAACCATGCAGGCCGTACCGGACGAGCTGGAACTGGCCCAGAACGCAGCATAAGCCATCGGGAGGTCACTATGTTTGGGTGTTGGTTATCACTATTACTCACCATTGCGCCCCGCTTGATATTCCTTTTCTTGTGGCTGTTCACCCCGCTGGTGAGTCTGGTCTTTGAGAATTGGGTTGTTCCGCTATTAGGGTTTATCTTTCTTCCCTTTACGACCCTGGCTTACGTTATGGCCTGGGATGCTGCTGCCGGGATTTCTTTTGGAGGTTGGCTGCTGATAGTCGGCGGGCTGCTGTTCGACCTGGGCAGCTATGCCGTGAGCGTACTCGCCACGCGGTCGCGCCGGATGGCAGCCAGTGGTTCCTGAGACAAATGGGAGGCCGGGCGATTTCGGGAAAATAGGCTGGTGGCTAGAAGGAGATCTCTGAAATGACTAA
>JBFGLD010001215.1:0-2437 GCA_041576335.1 Anaerolineae bacterium
GGGCTGGGCCTGGCTTTGTGGGATGCCCAAGGCGTGCTGACGCTCCGGGCTGAGCCCCAACGCGACAGCGCCGATGCCGGCCGGCTTGAGCAGGGCACGCGCGTCAATATCCTGGACCAACAGGGTAATTTCATCGCACCGGAAGAGTTAGCCCAGGCGAGTCTCATTACCGAGCGCTGGCTCAAAGTGCGCGGCGAGAACCCGGACGGGCAAACCGTTGAAGGCTGGACCTCAGACAGCCGGGTCAGAGTGCGCGACGAAGATGCGACAGGTGGGCCTACTGCCGGCTCTATCCGCCGCCGGCTGGGCAGCGACGCCGAACCATTTACCACCCTGTACGCTGACCCCAACGAAAACAGCGAGGCGACGGGCCAGCTTGAATCAGGGGCCAGCGTTGATATCTCAGAGCAAGCCATTTTGGAGGTGTGGTATTTGATTCAGAGCGACGACGGCGGGGAACCGGTTGAAGGCTGGGCTCAGTCTCGCTTCATTCAAGTATTTGGTGAATCAGGACAAGGGCGTATCGACCGGGGCAATACCGGCACATTCACGACCGAGTTTATCGAAAAGATGGTCAATGATCGCTTCTTCTGGCCGGCCTTTTGGACCACGCTGCTGCTGATGGTGCTGATCATCCCCATTCAATTTGTACTGGCCATCATTATGGCTTTGGTCATGCAGGCCCGCTTGAAAGGCAGCGGTCTCTTTTTATATGTCTTTGCCATCCCGCTGGGTATATCAGAATTGGCCGTGGGGATACTCTGGTTTTCGATTTTTACCCGACCCGGTTTCCTGAACAGCTTCTTGCAAGGCCTGGGGCTGATCGATATACCGATCACGTTTCTCTCGGCTGACACCCGTGGCTGGATTCTCGTGGCCATCTGGCTGGCCGAAGTGTGGCGGGCCACCTCAATTATTATGGTCATTGTCGTGTCTGGCTTACAAGGGATTTCCGACGAAGTGCTGGAGGCTGCTGAAATATTTGGCGCGGGGTTGTGGGAGCGAGTCCGGTATGTTATCCTGCCGATGCTTCGCCCCAGTTTGCAAGTGGCCCTGATCCTGCGCACCATTCTGGCTCTGCAGGTTTTTGCGGTCGTTATTGCGCTCAGTGGCGGCGACGTGGTCACCGTGCTGGCCAACGAGACCTTCCGGCAATATGCCGAACTCCGCAATGCCAACGTGGCGGCAGCTTATGCTGGTTTAATTCTGTTACTGTCAATGGGTACCGCAGTCATATACCTGCGTACCATACGTTCTCAGGAGGAAATGTCACCATGAGTAGCTCTACAACGCTGTCTCCAACCCAAGCAGCGCCGGTACAGGCTTCGGCAGAAGTGCTGGCGGTTCATCGCCGCATGCAGCAGCGTCAAAAGCTGAACCGGGCCTTGACTTACTTTGTGGCGTCCGTACTGGTCCTCTGGATTTTAGTGCCCATCTATCTGCTTGGCTCGATGGCCTTTACCACGCCGGCCGCCGTGCGTACCTATCCCAAAGGAGTTTTGCCCTTTATTCCCTTCTCGTTAGACACGATGTCCTTCTTCCTCACGTCAGAGGGGATCATTCCCGGGGTCATCAACAGCGTGATCGTGGCTGTTATCACCCTGGCCCTGTCGACGATCATTGCGGCCCCGGCGGGCTACGCCATTTCACGCTATCTCTTTCGGGGTCGTGATACCTTTCGACTGTCGATTCTGGCCGTGCGGGCCTTCCCCATCGTGGTGTTAGCCATTCCCCTGGCGGTCGCTTTTATCAATCTGAATATCTACGATAGCGTCTACAGCCTGGCTTTGATGCATACTGCCCTGGCCTTGCCGACGACCGTCCTGGTGATTGGCAGCGTGTTTGCCAGTATCCCCTATGAGCTGGAAGAGGCGGCCCAGGTCTTTGGCTGCACTCCGCTGCAGGCCTTTCGCCACGTGGTGCTGCCGCTGGTTACGCCGGGAATTGCCGCTGCGGCCGTTTTTACGTTTGTGTTGTCGTGGAATGAGGTGTTTGCCGCCAGTATTCTGACCGTTCAGAACCGCACCCTGCCGGCGCAGGTGCTGGCTGTGTTGAGCCAATCATCAGAGCCGTATCAATTTGCCGGCGGTTTCTTCATGATGATTCCGGCGCTGATTTTTATATTCTTTATCCGCAACTATCTGTTCAATATGTGGGGACAGATTTCCAAGTGAAGGAGGACGACCATGGCTGAAATTAGAATTGAAAATGTAACTAAAAAATTTGGCGACTTTGTCGCCGTAAACAACGCCAATTTGACGATCCATGATCAGGAGTTTATGGTTCTGCTGGGTCCCAGCGGCTGTGGCAAAACCACGCTGCTGCGGGCCGTTGCCGGGCTGGGCATGGCCGATACGGGCCGGATCAGTATTGGTGACCGCGATGTAACCTATCTGCCCCCGCGCCAGCGCAAAATCTCGATGGTCTTCCAGAGTTA
>JBFGLD010001216.1:0-2437 GCA_041576335.1 Anaerolineae bacterium
CGTGAGGGGGGTCAGTTTGGAATCATTGTGGCGGTACTGCATGTTCTACCAGCTAACAAGGCCCAGGCACACGAATTGCTATGCTGCGTTTGTTAGAAACTGCCTGTGCCTGCGGCGGTCCGTTGGCATCGAAAGTAACTTCGCTGGCCCGCAATCGTGTGATGGGCGGCGTTAGCTCACGGAGCTTAGACAGCCGATACGCCCAAACCGGGCGGCTCAGGTTAGGAAAGGTACATAAAGCTATTGAACAATAAAACGTCTGATACCACTAAACAGCCCCTATGGCAATACGTCCCGGCAGATGATTACAAGCTTCCCGCCACGTCGGTAGAGCATACGGTCAGAATAGGCATCGCCGGATTGTGGCAAAGACTGCGCCCTTCCAAACCCAAAACGGAAACGCTTTTTGAGGCAGAAGATGATCTGCAAACGCTATCCGGGACAATACTCGATCAAATTGCTTCCCCTCCAGATTGGTGCGTGGCCACCAGTGCCCTAACCGCGGCCCTTGAAACCTGGCTCAATAGCAACCAGGCCAATCACCAGCCTGTTGTTATCGTTGGCACTCCTCATACGAATAATGCAGAAATCTTGTCATTATGGGCCCAAGAGCAAAAGTGGCGTGTGATAGAGTCACCCACAGCCGGAGATATTTTGGCGCAGAATGAGAATTGGCTGGACCAGTTGGCTGGCGACGACACTCCCTGGGTCTTGCCCTCTCTGGAACGGTGCTACTTACGGCATGCTCAAGGTTTGGCTCTAATCCGCCGCTTGTTTGACCAGTTGTGTAGCGATCGAGCGAGTCAGGGTGTGATTGGCTGTGATAGCTGGGCCTGGGCTTATCTTCGACATATTTGGTCGGGTCAAATGCCACTTGTATTTATGGCGCAGGCTTTTACCCATCAATCTCTGGCTGCCTGGTTTCAATCCCTGGCTGCCGGTTCTGACCTGGCACCGTTTCTTTTTCGCCAACAAGACAACGGCAAGTATGTTTTGGAACCCCCACCAGAATCGGCAGAGGAAATTGACCAGGCCCCTGAAATCAGTAATTTTTTAGAGCGGCTCGCATCCCACAGTCGGGGCATTCCTGGTGTAGCCTGGGCCTTGTGGCGGCAGAGCCTGCAGGGTGAGGGTGATTTTAGCGAGGCACTATCTGAAGAAGAAAGGCGGCAGGTTCACCAAAACCGGGCAAGCAAAATTTGGGTAACCCCCTGGGAACAGCTAAAGCAACCATCTTTTCCGGCTGATTTCAGTCAGGCCCAAGCCTTTATCTTACATACCCTCCTGTTGCACAACGGTCTACCGGCCAATTTGCTGGCCCAACTCTTGTCGCTATCTGCAACTGAGGTATTTCAACATCTCTACAGTTTGCAAGCGGCCGGGTTGGTAGAAAGTGGCGCCGAGGTGTGGCGGGTTTCTCCGTTAGGCTACCCGGTTACGCGGCAATTTTTACAGGATGAAGGGTATCTAACCGATTAGGAGCGAGTAATGAATAATACGGGCACTTTAACGGATATGCTAAAGGATCTAGGTCAAGGCTCCTTTATTCAGATAGGGTTGATTATTGTGGCAACGTTGCTATTGATCGCCCTGACGCAGAGATTGCTGCCCTGGTTAGCCGAACGCTTCCCGGCCCCCTACCGGCTTTATGTGCTGGCCAGTGTACCGGTGGTGCGGCTCATCTTGCTCATTGTGGCGATTGGTCTGATCACCCCTAAACTTATTGAACCAAAACTTGAGAACCTGATCGCCGTATTTGGAGCGCTGGGGCTGGCGATAGGCTTTGCCCTCAAGGATTACGTCAGCAGCCTGATTGCCGGCATTGTGTCTTTGTACGAAATGTCATACCGGGTTGGTGACTGGATTGAAATCGACGGTGCCTACGGGGAAGTTAAGTTCATCGGGCTACGGGCCACGGATATTGTAACGCCCGATGATACGGTTGTGGTCATCCCCCACTTAAAGCTATGGGACAAACTTGTGTTCAACGCCAATGACGGTGGCCAAAATCTGCTCTGTGTCGCCAATTTTTACCTGCATCCCCGGCACGATGCTAGTTTGGTCAAACATACCTTGCGTGATGTAGCCCTCACGAGCGCTTTTTTGCGCATTCAACAACCCATTAATGTGATTGTTTTGGAAAAACCGTGGGGCACTCATTACCGGCTTAAAGCGTATCCACTTGATCCGCGAGATCAGTTTCACTTTATTACCGATTTAACCGTGCGTGGCAAAGAAGCCCTAACCAAATTAAAAGTCGAATTTGTTTCTACATCGGCTATTTCGGAGATTACTCCCTGAGCCTAAGTGCGGCAGATAACTGTGAGCTAAGTTAAGGTCAGCGGGGCAGTCGCCCACCCCGCTGCCTGTTCAAAACGGCTCGTGAGACTTTCACCTCAAGCCGCTCCTCAGCAGAATGGCTGTTGTCATCAGCACC
>JBFGLD010001217.1:0-2437 GCA_041576335.1 Anaerolineae bacterium
CTGTAGAGACCCCAGCTTTCTCAGCCACGTGTTTAATACTAACTCGACTCATTGAGACCTGATACCTTCGCTGTATCAATCGCTTCTCTTGATTTAATTATTTGACGTAAGCGGTTACGTAAGCGGTTACGTCGAATTTAACATAGAACTTACAGCTTGTCAAATCGGGTGTTCCAAATTCTTAATCCCCAAATTTTCAGAGGCCGGTACGCTGGTAGGGCAGGCAGTCCGGATGGTGGAGGCGCCCCCATGCGGAGGCGCAAAAAGTTTCGGCAATAGATTTACAGCGCGAAATGGCTTTGAGGTGTTAGCCTATACGACTCGCCTCAAAGCCATCTCTTGCCTGCCCAGGATAATTCCGACCTCGCGGGTGACCGGGGCAGAAATTCGTTAGATCAACCCTATGGCTTAACCGGCGGTGCCGGTCCGGCAAAGCCAGACCATCGCCTTGTCTTGGTCTCGACGATACGGAAATGCCGGAGGCAGTGACCTGGGCGATCCGCCTTTGGCTGCTATCTACGCCCCCGGCCCAACATGCAGCACGCGCATCATTTCGTGATCCTCATGAGACAGGATATGGCAGTGCCAGACATAGCGGCCAGGCTTGTCAAACGTGGCCTTGATGCGGGTGATTTGGCCCGGTAATGCGGTGACCATATCCTTGGGCGCATTCTCAACATACTCTGCCGGCTGCGGAACGCCAGGGCCATCGGTGTGACTCACAATCCGGAAGCCGTTGCCCAACAGGCCGTTGTGCTGCACCACCGGCTGGTTGACCAGATAGGTCCCATCTCCGTTTGGTGGGGGAGCCGTGACGCCGTCGGGGTCAAGCACCCTGTCGTCCTCGTTGGTCGCACTGTCCCACACGATCTCTTGCCGGCCAAGAATTTCGAAATGTACCAGATGCAGGTGGATCGGGTGCGCATCGCCGGTGACGTTCCAAATTTCCCATTCTTCGGTGGTACCGAGAGCCGGGTTTTCCGTGGTCGGGCTGTGCCAGGCGATGGAGCCTTCCATCTGCCCGACCAGGCCGGCGCTGATATATGGCTCTACATTCGGCCAGTTAATGGGGTTGCCCGCGTTGTCTGTGGCGGGCTCGGCAGTGCCAAGCAGCGGCTGCAGGCGCCCAAATTCATCCGTGCCCTCAAACAGGGCCACTTTGCGCAGTCTAGTCGGGGTGGGCACGGACGGGCCAAAGCTGATGCCCATGGGGGTTACATCAGGTACAGCTAAATCTAGGGGGCGTATGACGTCAAAGGCCATAATCCGATCCGTTTCACCAAAGACCTGGGGGCCGGGGATGTCGCCGCCAAAGGGCTCGTCACCGCCGATGTTTTTCATGATAACCCGGTTTCCGTATGTGACAGAGTCGAAATCAAAAACAACGTCGTAGCGAGAGCCGGTTTCCATCAGCAGCGTATTGAGCGTCGTCGGGCTGGAGGCCAGACCCTGGTCGCTGCCAACGACGGTGAAATCCAGCGGTCCGCTGAGCACTGTACTGAAGTCCGTTGCGCCCGGCGGCACTTCAAAGAACTGTGCCACCAGGAAGCGGCTGTCGCAGCCGTTCAGGAAGCGCAGGCGGTAGTTGCGCGGCTCAACGTCCATCTGGGGCCAGATCTGACCGTTGACGAGCATGTGATCGCCGAAAAACTCGGCCAGGGCCGTCGGCCCGCCGCCCGGGAAGATCTCCTCCGGCAGTTCCGCTCCCTCGCCCGTGATGAAGTCGTCGTAGAACGGATCGCCGGGGAAGGCCGGATAGAACAACTCCCCGGTGTTTCGGAACATCCGATCCTGGATGGCCAGCGCCACCTCATAGGGGTATGCGGGGAGACCCAGTGGGTTGCCATGCTCGCCCGTGTCAAACTCGTCGCGCAGGATGTAGAATCCGGCCAGTCCGGCATAGACGTTGAGCCGGGTAATGCCGAGCGCATGGTCGTGATACCACAATGTGCCGGCCGGCTGGTCGTTCTGGTACACGTACTTCTTATCGACCCATTGCGGACCTCGCACCTTGTATCCGGGTGAGAAGAAGAACTCCGGATTGCCGTCGAAGATGCTGTCCGAGTGGCCGCCGTGCAGGTGGGCTACGGCCGGTACGCCGTCGGCAGCGATTGAGTATTGCTCGTAGCCCGGCAGCGAGTAGGCCCAGTGCAGCGACGTATCGACCGGGAGCAGGTGGGCCCTCGGCAGCTTATTCTCCCACTTGACCTCGACCGGCTCACCCGATCGAGCCACGAACGTCATGCCCGGCCAGGTGCCGCCCGGGCCGTTTTTGCCATAGCCCCAGATTGGAGTCGTCAGGGCGTTCCCGGTCCCCGGATCGATTAGTCCGGTCATCTGGGTGAGCTGCTCCATGGCGATCTTGTATTTGTTATTCGACGATCGGAAGATGAACGCCGGGTTGAGTGCGTTCGGTACGGCATTAGCAAATTTCGGC
>JBFGLD010001218.1:0-2428 GCA_041576335.1 Anaerolineae bacterium
GGCCGAGGCTGATTTGGCCGGAGCCGATTTTCGCGGGGCTATTATGCCGGACGGTACAAAATATGAGGCATAGGCGGCTAAGCCCAGGGTTGGTCTGTTAGATTTACCGTAATTTACTATGAACGAATCAATGACAAGATTTTTCTCCCGGTACAACCACTTGTTTGAACTGGCTCGGACAGGCCGGCGTTTACCCCATCTGGTAACAGCTGTTATTTTGAGCTTTGTCTTCATCCTGGTCGCTCAGCTAACAGGTGGCACGCTGGCCGTCCTTATAATATTGGCATTGTCGACCTCCGGCACCGACGCTCCTCTCAATAACACCGAAGCCTTGAATTCGGTTCTGATGCCCGACACGGCGGTAGAGCAGGCCATTTTGCTCATTTTGGCCTTTGGCCCTATTTTTTTGATTTTGTGGCTCTGGCTGGCCCTGTTTGAAAAACGCCCTTTGTGGACGATTGGCGTGGAGGGCCACGGCGCGATTCAAAAGTACCTGCGAGGTTTGCTGGTCGGGCTGCTCATGTTTGTCACGGCGATTGGAATTTCAGCCGCGTTTGGCTACATCGCGGTCGAGGCCGGCGATCCGCAGCAGCAGGGCGCCGCAGCCCTGGGCGGCGTGCTGCTGGTCTTACTGGGTTGGGTCGTACAGGGTTCCGCCGAAGAAGCCGTTACCCGCGGCTGGTTGCTACCGGTCATCGGCGCCCGCCACAGTCCCGCCCTGGGGATTATAGTTTCCGCGTTGGTTTTTACCATATTTCACTCACTGAACCCAAATCTTAACCCTCTGGCCGTCTTTAACCTCTTTTTATTCGGCCTATTCACGGCTTTTTATGCCCTTTATGAAGGCGGTTTATGGGGCGTCTTCAGCCTGCACACCGCCTGGAACTGGGCCCAGGGCAATTTATTTGGTTTTGAGGTCAGTGGCCAGCCCTCCCCAGGCGGCACGCTTTTTGACTTGATGGAAGTAGGCCCCGACTTCGTTACCGGAGGGCGATTTGGCCCTGAAGGGGGCGTATCGGTAACCCTGGTATTGATAATCGGCTGCCTGGTGATTCTGTGGGCAGGTAAACGGCACGTCCCTGTTACAGATAAGGTGCAGTTTGAAGACAGCGAGTTTTGAAAAACCGGAGGATATCGTGGTGGAAAATTTGGTGGATCGAGTTGTCGGAGTTATCAATGAGGCAGATGAAGAGACAGCCGTGCAGCGCGTGGCCGAGCTGCGCGCTAAGTATGCCGGTGCAGCACCGGATGCCTTGGTTGGGATGCTGGTCAAACAGAAGTGCCTACAAGCCGGTGCGATCGGGACAGTTACTTCCAGCGCCTCGGTTATTCCCGGCATTGGTGTTTTTGTGTCCCTGGTATTCGGCGTTGCCGCGGATATCGTCGTAACGGCTAAAATGCAGGCCGAATTGGTGTTGGAGATTGCAGCGGCTTACGGCCAGCACCTGAGTGAGGCCGAAAAGCAAAGTGCCCTGGTTATGGTCAAGGGTATGAGTGCCGGGGCCAATCAACTACTCGAGGCGGCCGGCCAGGATGTTGCCCACAGAGTGAACGGGCACCTGGACCGGCAGTCGGCCATCAGGGCTATTCCTATATTAGACGTGGCCGCTCCGGCAGACGATAATATCTTATTCACCTACTTGATTGGACAGCGAACAATTGCCTACTTTCGTCGGGCGCCGGAGGCTGTGGGTTTTTGGAAGGAAAACCTGCGCGCTCTCGCCGGCGTTAATGAAGACAAGGTGATTGCCTGGCTTGCCGAAACCACCGGGCGTTCTTGGCGCCTGGTCGGTGATGGCGCTCTGACTGCCGGTAGCGCGGTCATTACTGCCGGCCGGGCCGGCGTCAGCGCAGCCGGGGCAGGCCGAGGCGTAGCCAGAGGCGCTGAAGCAGCGGCCGGTGTCGTTTTTGGCGCAGGTAAAGCTGCCGGTGAAGGCGTGACATTTGGTGTTGAAAAAGTGGCCAAGGTTGCCACCGGCGCCGGGCGAGAGGTCGTACGGGGAGCCGGAGTGGTTGTGGGCGTAGGGAAGGCTGCCGGCGAGGGAGTCGTCTCCGGAGCCGGCAAAGTTACAGAGATAGCGGCCGGCGTGTGGAAACCTGACCGTTCCGGGCAAGACGACCACGCCTCTGGGCGATAGCAAACGGCCTCTTAAGTGATCAGCAGTCGGGGGTAAGCCGCCTGTCAGCTGGCGGGGCCAGCACCAACCCCGCTGGTACCAGGTCCGGTTCTGCCAGGCGCAGCATCTCGTAACCGATGCCAGCCAGCCCCAGCATCAGCCCGGGCATCTCGACCATCGCAGGCCCACCGCACTGCCATCCATCGCGATCGATACTGTCCAAGATCATAGCGGCCTGGCGGTCTATCTGAAGGCGCGATCCGCGATGATTCAACACCTGGCCGGCCTCAAGCAGCAGATCGAGGTTGCCC
>JBFGLD010001219.1:0-2416 GCA_041576335.1 Anaerolineae bacterium
ACAGGCAACATCCAGTACCCGTTTACCTTCAACTGAAAGAAATGTTGCAAAGCCAGATAGAACAAGGGGTCTATTTCCCCCATCAAAAGTTGCCGTCTGAGCGACACCTGTGCCAACACTATGATTTAAGCCGCATGACGGCCAGGCGCGCTTTGCAGGAGTTGATCGATATCGGCTTAGCTTACACGCGGGTAGGAAAGGGCACCTTTGTTAGTGAAAATGCGAATAATCTAGCCAAGGATCAAGCATCTACTGCAAAATCACTAATTACCTTTGCGCGTGATACGGTCGAAGGTAATTGCCAAAAAAACTTAATCAAGCAGTTCCTGGATTTTAATTTTGTGGGTGTAGAGCAAGCAATTAATGAGGCATTGGCTACCTACCCGCTCGAAGCCATTGCTTTGGAACTATTTCCGAGGGTGATCAGGCAATTGGAGCAACAGTGGCATGAGGGACTGATAAATCTCTCAACGCAGCGCTACGCAATTACGACCCTGCACAGCCGGCTAGTTGCCATGTTTAACGCTGCGAAATCTTTCACTCGAGGGCCTAAAGTTCTGCTTGCTTGTGCTCCCGGAGATCAACATGAAATTGGGCTGCTTTCACTGGCGTTAGGCTTACGGCGGCAGGGTTTCGCGGTGATCTATTTAGGTCCAAGCGTCATCACCGCCGAGTTTTCTGACCTGATTGAGGCCGTGCAGCCCCAACTTATCTGCTTTTCAGCAGCCACGACGGGTGCTGCCCAAGTTCTGGCAGCATTTAGTCGGGACTACGGTCTTGGCAGGCCAAATCTGCCGTTTAACGGTACAAATGCCCGTCAAAAACCGATATTTGCTTTCGGCGGCATTGCTTTTGCTCAAAATCCAAAGTTGGCATCAACTATTAGTGGTCTTTACCTGGGCGACACTGTAAAGGCCGCGCTGTTTAATATCCAGCAGCTCCCTTATTTTTAGGTGACGTCTTGAAGCTTGACAACTTTCAACGCGTATAAGCGTATAGATATCCGGACCGATTAGTATAAGCACAGGGCGAGGAGAAGATATCTCAATGTTAGCCAATAATTCAACTATTCCGCTATTTCCGCTCGATCTGGTTCTCTTTCCTGGCATGATGTTACCCCTACACATATTCGAAGATCGTTACAAAGTTATGATCAAAGAATGCATGGGTAGTGGTCAACCTTTTGGGGTAGTTTTGACCAAAAACAAGCAAGCTCAACCTACCAGTCTCGAAAATTCTTACTTTGATGAAATGTTCAACGTGGGCACAACGGCCCACATAACGGCCGTAGAACATCTAAAAGATGGTCGAATGAATTTGATTACGGTCGGTCAAGATCGATTTATTATCAGGGAAATTCAGCTTGGCCGAGATGAATTTTTTATCGGGCAGGTCGACCCTTATTTAATGAAAAGTAATGACAATCCTGAAAAAATCGACAACTTGGTTCAGAAACTGCGTCCAATGGTAAGACGTTACATAGATCACCTGGCCGAGGCCTCAGGTGAGGATCTTTCAGAAGCAAATTTACCGAAAGACCCAACTGCTTTAGCCTTCTTAGCGGGCACGGCTATGCAGGGTCCTCTGTCAGACAAGCAAAAATTGCTGTCGGCTAAATCGCTAACTATGCTTATTGCCAATGCGCTAAGTGTTATCGACCGGGAGGACAAAATTCTCGTGTATATGCTGAAAGCGTATGCGGCTCACCAGCGGGTTCAGCGGTTACCGTTTGTGGATTATTCTCTAAATTAGGCGGAAAAATGACTGCACTGGCGCTGCCTGATTTGATCAAGACGGATAATATTCACACAATCTAGGAGCAAAGTAACATCGCCGGCGTAGAAGTATATATGATAGACTTGGAAAAGTCGCAGTTGGCAGCACTTGAACGTGATTTAATAATAATGAGGTGATAAATTATGACTACAACGTGGGCACCCGATGAAGCGCTATTCAGACTAAGCATCGCAGACCTTGCAGCAACTGCGCCGGTATCTCCTGCTGAAGAAAAGCGCTTAATCAAGGTCATGGTTGCCGGAAAAAAGGCGACGACACGCCTGGAGCAAGAATCTTACCTGGACAACGATAACGAACTACGTAATCAACTCGCGGCTCGGGTAGAAGAGGGTGCAGCGGCGCGACGCAAGCTAATCGAGGCGAATGGACGCTTAGTGATTAGCATTGCAAATCGATATACGGGGCATGGCCTGAGCTTGGCCGAGCTTTCTCAAGAAGGTGTTCTTGGGCTAATCCGAGCCATCGACAAATTCGATATGGATAAAGGCGTTCGCTTAAGCACTTACGCCAGCTACTGGATTCGGCAAAGCGTTAGTCGGGCTGTCGCCGTACAAACACGGGTCATTCGCTTACCGGTTCACAAAGTTGACCATCTAGGCAAAATCAAACGGGTCATGGG
>JBFGLD010001220.1:0-2415 GCA_041576335.1 Anaerolineae bacterium
AGTCGAAGTTTGCCAACCCGGCACGGTAATCAAGTCGAACGCCCGGCCCACAAAAACCTGAATACTGCTATAGGCCAAGTTGTTGAGGAGAGCCGTTAGAACCATGCCCAGCGGCAAAAGAGGGTAGCGCAGTACGTGCGAGGTCAACCAGCGTACGGGACTGGTACGGTTGTAAGCATATTCGTCGGCAACAGTAAATTCTCGTTTGGACATATCCTATGCACAGGCCAGTATAACATAATCTCATCGCTATCACAATGGCCGGCCGGGCGAAACAGGGTTATTGCAAAGTCTGTCAACTTAGTCCAAACTGAACCAGTTTCCCTGTTTTGTAGCGACCTATAAGCCAAAAAACGCCAATACTAGCAGATCATGTCATTTGATGGCAACAAGACTGGTCCAGTTTTTCATTGTCAAGTTACCTCATAATAGTCCGGCGGGCGAAAAAATGTGTCCCGAATCTTAGTCGAGTTAGGTGACAGTCGCTTACCCCCAGTTTTGTGCCTGAAATGGACGTAGCCGGCTAGCGAAATGCGTGTCAGCATACTGCTGGAAGTGACTGTCATCTATGATTTCGGACAGTCCTCCAGCGAGAGTGACCGCTAGATTGTAATTTCAACCCGATTTCCGTCAGGGTCCAAGATACTGCTTTCATAATAACCGTCACCGGTATAGCGCGGGCCGTCGACGACGCGATAGCCACCCTCTTGTAGGTGAGCCGTGAGGCTATCCACTCGTCCTTTCGACCCGACAGAAAAAGCCAGATGAATGTAGCCGGTAAACTGGGCGGCGATGTCGTTTCGCGATTTGGGGATGGTCGGCATCCGCATCAATTCCAGCCGCGGTCCGGAGGCAAAGGTCAGAAAGTAGGACTCAAACTGCTTTGAAGGGTTGATGTATTTATCCCCTGCCCTGGCTTCAAAGTATCTTTCATAGAAAGTTTTCAGCTGCTCAAGATTTTTGGTCCAAACAGCAACGTGTTCGATCTGCATCGGCCCTAACCCCCTTCCTTCTGCTCATGGCGTTCTCTCGCTCAATGACGTGTTCTTGTCGTTCCCTAGTAACTAATCGACTGTGGCAGCAACGATTCGTCTCAAAGTATAGCTAAGAACATATGTTCTGTCAAAGCTTGAAACATGGTTTTCGCAGATGGATCTGCCGCTCTCATTCAGTTTGACGAAAGCTTAACTCAAATGCGGTTTCGGCCCAAACCTTGCCGTTGATTTGAATCTGTAGGAGGTGACGCCCGGGATAATAGGTACGGGTGGTAATTGCTCTAAATGGATGCTTTTTGGAGAGAGTCAGCGTTTCGTCCGGCTTCAACTTTTTCCGGGTTAATTTGAACACCTTGGCCGTCAGTTTGCCGTTAGCTTTGACGTGGTGAATCACGTAATCGATCATCAAATTCTGAGCCCGGTCAGCTTCTGACCGAACGTCGAAGCTAAAGTCGAGCTTGTGGCCAAGACGGACTACCGAGCCGTTCAAAGCCAGATTTTTCAACGCGATCGCCGGGTTCGGCGGATACCCCAGCAAGGCCAGGACTCCCAGATGTCCCTGTTTGACCAGCGTCCGTGAGGCGTGGCTGATTATCCACTGCGTTCCCTTTTCTTTGCTCTTATGCCATGCCTCCAGCGTTTCAACCACCAAATCGGGATGGTCTTTGGCAATATCATTGAGGTTATTGGCCACGGAGCGGCGGACCAGCAGCACCGGGTCGGCCTTCAGCTTATCGAGCAGCTTGAGCACCGGCCGGGGATCGTGGATGAACTGGGTCAACCGCGGAGCCAGGGGCAGTCTTGGTCGAGTCCCCTCCGAAACGAGCCGGCGTACGTGGCAGTTTTCGTTCTCGGCCCACTGATCGAGCTGCTGCAGCGTTTTATCGGGATATTTCTCAATGAAGGCTCGAATCGCGCCCTCGGCGGTGAACCGTTTGGTCATCTCAAACAGTGTCCGCATCGAAATATCGAAATCGTCCAGGTCGTACCTGGCTACAAAATCGCACTGTGGCATGATAATGAACCCATCGTAGCCGGTAAGCTCACACTCGGCCAGCTCCGGCCCCAACGAATCGATTAAAATCTGGGCAGCCTTGGGAAAATGGTCAGGCAAATATGCCTTGAGGGTGTCCCTTATCAGGGCGTTTCTGTCGCCAAAGCTTAAGCTTTCTAAGCGGTCATTGATGTGGATCGCAAAGCCGGTTACATCGAAATCCGGCCAGGTCTGAAAGATCGCTTGAGCCAGATTGTTAACCACAGTCGGATTAAACACATCTCTAAATTGAAATCCTTTTTCCATTATGCCTCTCCCGGGTACAGCTGGTCGGTTCCCGTTTTTATTGTATTTGACATCCGGCCATTATGCCATGGGCCCGCTGACAATCCTATGGTCGGACAGACGCAGAACGAGGGTGAACCC
>JBFGLD010001221.1:0-2412 GCA_041576335.1 Anaerolineae bacterium
AGCCTAAAATTTTTTCATATGTTAACCTCCTTTCCATTCTGATCTTGCTCGGAAAGTACGGCACGCCAATAACAAATTTTGAATGAGATAGAATTGCTTCACGGTGACGGTGGCCAATTCAAAAATCCCAGCCTACCGATACTGTCCGTATAGAGAATCACACAGGTGCCACGAAAATACTGTATGTTTTGGTTTTTCAACGTTTTCGGAAAGCAGAGAGGACCTAATAGTCCTTACCTCGCCAACAAATTAACCTACCCTAACGGTTGCAGGTTTAGAGCTTCGCCCTTTATCACTCATGGCAAGTCAAAAGGAGACGCCGTCGTCCGCCGGATAACCAATTCAGCCGGCAGTCGAAAGAGGGTCGGCGGCGGATCAGGTTGCTCAATCATAGCGAGCAACTGTTTAGCCCCCTGGACACCCATTTCAAAAAGATGGCGTCGTACGGTTGTTAGCTGAGTGAAATGGGCCACTTCAGTATCGCCATAACCTATGACGGATAAATGGCGGGGAACGTCCAAATTCAAATCCTGGGCCGCCTCCAAAACATCGAACGCCAGCTCGTCGCTATCGGCAACAATGGCGGTGGGCGGATCAGGCAGGCTCAACAAGTCGAGCGCCATTTGCCGGCCTTGTTCACGATGGTCCCAGCCCTGGCAATAATAGTCAGGGGTAAGGGGGAGGCCTGCCGATTCAAGCGCCTGACAATAACCTTGATAGTGATAGCGACGGTAAGGCAGATCAAAGCGGTTATTATCCTCACTTACGTAGGCAATTTTACGATGCCCCAGCTCAATCAAGTAATGAACAGAGGTTTGTGCGGCCGCGACATCATCGACGACAATACTGGGCAAGGCAGGATGGTCAGCTTCAACTAAAACGGTTGGGAGATTTTCCTGGTGGATACAGTGGATATTAGCTTCAGTAGGGTCAATTAGAAAGATCAGCAGGCCATCAAATCCCTGGCGGAGTACTCTTTGTAAAATTTTGTGGCGTTGGGAGATTGCCTCGACTGTAAAGAGTCTAACCTCATAATCGCTTTCGGCAATGACCGACATTACGCCGCGTAACCGGTCAAATTGTGAGGCCCGCATTAGGAAGGGCGTGATCACCGCAACCGTCCGGTTTATGCGCATCGACAAAGTGTGATCGTCGGGTTGGGGAAGAGGGTTTAGCCCATCGCTAGCGGTTGACCCTTGTTGACAGCGGGTTTGATCAATGAGGTCACTATTGTTGAAGCTGCCGGAACTTGAGTCAAGGTCGGTACCAGTCCGCCGGGTCCTGCGGCGCATCATTGCTGATAAGCTAAAAACATCTTTGTTCTTCATTTGTTGTTTGTTCCTTGGTATGCCATCTACTTGGACACACCGGCCATACTGGCGCCTTGCAGGAATATCCGCTGGGCCAGGAAGAAGAGTAGGACCGGCAGAGCCATCCCCAGTAGTGCAGTAGACTGGATTAAGTGCGGCTGCTTAGCGTAGAGGGCATTGAAGACCTACATCCAAAGTTGGCCTGCCGTTAACATGACGAATAACGCCACATGTCCTCAATGCGTCTGTCTGCTCCGGCGCCAAATTAGCTGTCATAGCATTATCATCTTATACACCAATCGAAGACAATTTGAAAACGCTTTCGGTTTTTTTGACTAAGAACCCATAATATATGAAAGCGTTTGCAGAAAAATACCATACATTTTTCGTGTTGTCAATACTGAGCTTTATATTTGAGCAGTTTGGTGGTGATTTTGCTTAGAAAATAATTGAATTATCTCAAAGTGGAGACTTTTATGCGGGGAATATACCAATTTTATCCGAAATTCGAGGTTAAACTTGTCTGAAAACGATTTCAAGATAAAATAGAATAACAGCGAGGAAATTATGGTTGAAAAGAGAAAAGTAACCATCGATGATATCGCCGCAAAGGCAAATGTCTCAATAAGTACTGTTTCTCGGGTTTTAAACGACGGGACCTCCGTAACGGAAGCCAAACGACAGGCTGTGTTGCAGGCTGTCGCAGAACTAAACTACCAACCCAATGTGGCGGCTCAAGCTTTGGCCAGTGGTCAAACCAGAACAGTTGGCGTAATTACCCAGGACATCAGCAGCCCATTTTACGACGCAATTCTGCGTGGCGTTCGACAAGAATTTGAAGGTACTGGTTATCAACCGATATTTGCCGATGGTCGTTGGCGGGCGGCCAAAGAGCAAAAGGCAATCCTAACGCTCCTGGCCCGGCGGGTTGATGCTTTAATTATTTTGGGCGGCTGCAGCTCTGAGGAAGCGCTGCAGCAATTTGGGGATCAGGTGCCGCTCATCATCATTGGCCGGAATTTGCCATCTCTGGCCAATCAATGTTTACCTTTAGATGATTTTGAGGGGGCTTACAAAGCAACCCAATATTTAATTGAGCTAG
>JBFGLD010001222.1:0-2411 GCA_041576335.1 Anaerolineae bacterium
CTGCCCAGCGGCGCCTGCGAACCCTCCAAGTAGTAGTAGACCTGGTCGTCGGCCGGGTTGGCGATGACCATCGCCCCCTCTTCCGGGGTGGTCGAAACGGCGCCGGCCTGGCCGAGAAACTCACTCGGCGCAGCTTGGCCCATAGGTACCGTCAGGACCGAGATGGTTCCTTCCTCGGCGAGGTCGGCCAGCGGAATCAGGACCACAGCCGGTAGGCTCTCGGTGCGGATGTAGGCCGCCGTGGGGCTAAAGGTGATCTGGTCGGGCCGGCCCTTGACCGGCAGCTCATACAGCAGTTGGTTGGTCGCGGCAGCAAAGATGAGAACCTGTTCCTGTTCAGGATTGGCCACAAAGCCCCAGCCACCGTCCGGGCTAAAGCGCAGATCGGCCAGGCCGGGCTTGGTGATCAGGCTGCCGATAACTTCCAGCGTATCGCCGTCAATCACGGTGATAGCGCCTTCAGCCGTGTCGGCCACGTAAATGGCCCGGCTTTCCGCAGAAATGTCGACGGCAACCGGCATTGACCCCACCTTAAAATCCGCGACCTTGCTCAACGCTTGG
Source organism: Anaerolineae bacterium (assembly GCA_041576335.1). Classification (GTDB taxonomy): domain Bacteria; phylum Chloroflexota; class Anaerolineae; order 4572-78; family J111; genus JANQQF01. The sequence goes on from JBFGLD010001222.1 coordinate 562, forward strand.
GTATCGATAACGGACAGGGTGCCGGCCTCGCCATTGGTAACAAAGGCGTAGCGGCTGTCGGCGGAGAAGGCCAGCTCGTGGTGGCCGGCTCCGGTGGGGATGAAGGTCACCACTTCCAGCGCCTCGGGGTCGATCACCGTCACCCCGCTCTCGTCCGCCCCGGCGGCGTCATTGCCCACCCACAGATAGTTCTGGTCGGGCTGAAAGGCGATACGCAGCGGGTTGGGGCCGGCGTCTATGTGCTTGATAGCCCAGAACTCCTCAAGGTCAGCCACGGTCACCTGGCCGCTGGCGGGGATGGTGACAAAGAGGTGCTGCTGGTCGGCGCTCATAGCCCAGTCGGCGCCCGGCTTGGGCAGTTGGATGGCCCCAAAGAGGTTGGTCATGCCCCCCACGTCGACCATGGGGTCGATGACTGAGATGCTGGCGTCGTTGTTCATGGCCAGCACAAAATAGCCGTTGAGATTAATATCGGCCCGGGCCCCCAAGGTTCCGCCCAGATAGCCCTTAATCTTCTCCTGGCAGGCGGCCGGGCTGTGATCATCCTCGGTTGCGTGCTCCGCCTCGTTGGTCAGATCTATCCAGGCCGCCGGGCGGACGTCCGCCATGCCTGCGCCGGTTTCCTCATCGCTGATGCGGAATTTCAACAGGGCCACTTCGCCCTCAAAAATTTCCGGGGCCAGCTCGCCGCCCCGGCCGCCGACGCCCAGGAAGTTCTCAACCGTCAACTCCACAACCGCGCCGTTGGCCACGACCTTTTCGTAGGCCGGATCTTCGCGGATGGGGTTGCCGTGATGGTCGTACTTGAGACCGGCTTCGTCATCCTCGGCGTGAGCCTCGTGCCCCGTCTCGGCCGCCGTTGGTTCCTGCGGATGGTCCAAGTGCGCTTCGTCCCCGAGGCTCTCGGCCTCTGGCTCGGACGCGTTCACGGCCTCCGCCGGCGGTCGCTCCAGACCGGGCTCCGGTTCGGTCAGGCCCACATTCTCTTTTTGCGACAGATTGACCGAAGCAAGGCCTAAAATGACGGCGACAATGATCAAAATAATGATTAGATAAACAATTCTCGGTGCACGTGAAAGTTTTAACATGCGATTCTCCTTACGAAAATAGCGATTGGTGGTTGGTAGAGACGTAAAATTTTACGTCTCTACCAGCTAACGACCGAACTCGTGATGACGAAGCGCCCAGTATCTTACGCTGCGTCGTCACGATTTGAGTCGTTAAGGCAATAATGTGCGCTCTAGCCCCCGAAGGGGCAATGGCCCTAGTTAAGGATGATGTCATTTCGAACGAAGTGAGAAATCTTCGCGTTTGTTGCCATATCCTGGTTGTAGCTTGAAGATTTCTCGTCGCTTCGCTCCTCGAAATGACATGGTAAAACTTACTGCTAACGACTGAACTCGTGATGACGAAGCGACGCTGCGTCGTCACGACTTGAGTCGTTAAGGACGGTTTGGTACCCAACAGATTAACCTCAGTTTGAGAGTTCGATTCATGTCATTTCGAGCGTAGCGAGAAATCTTCACGGTTGTGGCCATTAACTGGTCGTTGCTTGAAGATTTCTCGTCGCTCTGCTCCTCGAAATGACAATTCATCATGACTTTTTTACAATGTACTTAATCCCAGGATGCACTCAGATCTTGCCAGGTTGGGTTTGCTTCCTGTATCAACATATTCTTTTTCTCTCGTCGCCACTTCTTGATTTCCTTCTCCCGAGCTAGAGCCGCGTTCACATCCTGGCATTCTTCGTAATAAACCAGTTTATTGATCTTATATTTGGCTGTAAATCCCTCAACCAGCTTATGCTTATGTTCATAAACCCGCCGTTCCAGATTGTTCGTCATCCCGAC
>JBFGLD010001223.1:0-2411 GCA_041576335.1 Anaerolineae bacterium
CAACGCCTCGCTCAATCGCTTCAACGCCGGTGCCCTCGCCGCAGAATTGTCCGCACCGGGCAGCGCTCAACCGAATGTTATTGCCGAGATCATCCAGCGCACCCGGCCCGACGTGCTGCTGATCAATGAGTTCGACTTTGACGCGGACAACTTAGCCTTAGACGGCTTTCAAGACAACTATCTCTCAGTCGGGCAAAACGGAGCGGACCCGATTGAGTATCCCTATCGCTTCGCAGCGCCCTCAAACACCGGTATTCCCTCCGGCAGAGACCTCGACAACAGCGGCGGCGTAGGGGGACCTGGCGATGCCTTCGGTTTCGGCTTCTTCGCCGGCCAGTTCGGCATGGCCGTCTACTCGATGTATCCCATCGACTACGGCTCGATTCGGACCTTCCAAAATTTCCTATGGGAGGACATGCCGGGAGCCTTGCTGCCGGTAGATCCGGCCACTGGCGAGTCTTGGTACGACGACGGCGACCTGGCGGTTTTCCGCCTCTCTTCTAAAAGCCATTGGGATGTGCCGATCCAGCTTGGCGGTAAAACGGTTCACTTCCTGGTCAGCCATCCTACCCCACCGGTCTTTGACGGGCCGGAGGATCGCAACGGTACGCGGAATCACGATGAGATTCGTTTCTGGGCAGATTATGTTGGCCCCGGCAAGGATCAGGGCCGCTATATCTATGACGATAATGGCAACAGCGGCGGCTTGAAGCCGGGTGAGTTGTTTGTCATTGCCGGCGACCAGAACTCCGATCCGTTGGACGGCGACAGCATCCCCGGCTCGATCCAGCAACTGCTTGACCACCCGCTGGTCAACACTAAGGTCACCCCCAGCAGTCCAGGGGGAACCGAGCAGTCTGATCTGCAAGGCAATGCCAATACGCTGCACCTGAGTAACCCGGCTTTCGATACCGCCGATTTTTTTGATGGGTTTCCTCCTGCCCCCTTCGGCGGAGCCCCCGGTAACTTGCGGGCGGACTATGTGCTGCCGCGCAAGAACCTAAAAATCGAGGATGCAGCGGTCTTCTGGCCCTTAGCCAGCGATCCGCTCTTTCCGCTGGTCGGCACCTTCCCCTTCCCCAGCTCCGACCACCGCCTGGTCTGGATCGACGTGCGGGTGCCGAGCAAGTGATCGTCAAGTCTGGAAGCCTGGCCGAAAGATCGCATAAATGGCGCTCGGGTGGCCAGTCGTATTACTAGCCGAATTGTCAGTCCTAAATTGGAGCCAAGGTAAGAAAACCTTGGCTCCATTGCTGAAATCGCACTCTCCAGAGCTGCCACGCTCCATTCGCTCGTGCTTCTTTTGCAGGCGTGGGTGGCAGACTAGGGAGGATACGCGATCAGACCTCAACGGATGTATAGTCTCGGCAGGATAGGACGCTTGCGGCCTATTTTGGTCACCTATTTATCCTGTGGTCAATTCGTAACCTTCTCGTAATCTTTTTTATCTAAGCTGGACAAAGGTTCTGACAAATGAAAAGTCCCTCGCCGTGACCAGACGGCAAGGGACCAAGCAAAACACAATAAACACCTGCGGAGGGTATTTTATTATGCTTGCTATCGTTATCTTACCATATCCTGACCGGTTTCACAATCGGTCTTCCCCCAAATCTGACAATTCAATAGATCATTTCCACGGAAAGCCGCATTTTGGGTTCCTGCCAACCGAGCGCTAAGGCGTGGATGCCGGTCTCTGCCCGGCATCCACGCCTTAGGCTGGTTTGATCCGTTGCTTAACTCAATGGCATGACTTACTACTTGAGCAAGTGAGAGGGGGTGATGTTAGCCAAAAATATCCAACTCGATGTGAGGTTAGATTAAGCTTTGAGAAGTGCTCGGTTTTGACTGAGGTCTGGCAAGACTCGGACCGACCGAGCTTAGCAGCCTGTTTGGAGGATAAATTTTGAAAAAAATCAGGAAGTTTGTTTTAGTATGGGTCCTACTCTTAAGCAGCCTGGCGGCGACCGGCATGGCATTTCCGGCAGGCCACACTGCTCTAACTCAGGCGTTGGCCAACAATAACGAAGAGACGACCGGGAAAATTGTTATTGCCAATCGCGGCTCCGGCACAATCTCGGTGATCGACGCGGCCACCGACCAGGTGATTGACACGGTCGATTTACCGGCCGGCGTTAACCCACCGGAACCCATGTATGCGGTCTTCGTCGGCAATAATAATCGGGTCTTTGTTGGTGACCGGGCCAATAACCGGATCGTCGTTTTTGATGCCGGCGATTTTGGCCTGGAAGGTACGGTTCCGGCCGGGCAGGGCGTTTTTCACATGTGGGCTCACAACAGGAATAAGCAACTGTGGGTCAACAATGATGTCGATAACACCATCACCGTGATTGACACCAAGAAGTTGGAGGTCATCACTACGGTGCCTCTGCCTGCCGACCTGGTCGCTCAAG
>JBFGLD010001224.1:0-2409 GCA_041576335.1 Anaerolineae bacterium
ACGGTGGATAATATTGGCTGCCGAACCAAGTCGATTGTAACGCTGTTTCTTCGGGCGTAAGCGATTTGTGGCCCACTCCCATGATTGGCTGGAAGACAAAAACGAACGGAATGCCGAATTTCCGGCAAATCGCTTTAAACTGTACGATCTTTGAAATGTAAAGCTGGTCGGCGTTTAGTTTTGCTGCTGCGCTTTGATAGAATTTCAATTGGCGTCTATCAGAAACAACCGACTTAGGAAAGGCCTGCTCAATAACGGCGCCGGCGGTGCGTTGGAAATAGGGCAGAACAACTATTCTGGGGATGGGCTGGTATCGACCCAGTACTAGATCTTCGACCCGCCGCTGATAGGAGTCAATTGCAAAATCTGCCGGGAAACCGGAGAAGTTCCACGCTTCATTGATGCCGTTAAACACAATCACCAGATCGGGCTGCATGTAAATGAGCTCAGTTTGGAAACGAGTCAATTCCTGGGAGATGTCGTAACCCGGGACGCCAGCATTGATGACTTCTACCGTCTCATAATCCAAGAGCAGACCCGAGTCCCCCGCTTCAGCCAGGAGAGTCTGGAGTGATCTTTCCAGCATGGCCGGCCAGGTTGCCTCGTTGTTTGAGGCTCCCCAACCGGCCACGGTTGAGCCTCCGCTGACAATGATGCGATATACCCCGGCGGGCTTGGCAAAGGCTCGTTCGGATTCGAGCGAATTATTCTGCACAAAACCATAGCTGTCGATAAGCAGGGCGTGCTCTTCAGAAAATACAGGAACCCCATTCTCATCAGGAGCCAAGCCGACCAGCTTTGAGCGCGGGCGCAATCTGTAGCCGGTCAGGGGATCGTAAACGGTGTAAGTTTCAAAAACAAAGGCTGTGGTGGGGCTTGTTGACTTCTAGCGTAAACATTTTTCTTGTCCGAGAATGCCCAGCCCAATGATAAGCTAAGTTCGACTAAAATAATTCCGACGATCACTGCTGTCAGCAGGATCGCCACTTGACGACCGGCAGACATATTCTTAAAACGATTGGGTGAAGCTGGCATAAGCTACCTACGTATTGTGCAAATGTGCGCTACGACACCATTCAACGCCCGATGAGCCGCACTCGAACGTTCCGCAGGAAAAGCCGAGTTTTTAGCGGGATCACGGCATGGTATCCCGTCCGCAAAAATTCAAGCCAGCCGTGGCGCATATCGCGAAACCGAAGCCGTAGGTGGAGTGGGACATACTGATGATACAGCTTACGCGATGAGCTAATCGCCTGCCGGCGCATATCGCGCAGTCGCAGTCGTATCTGCAAAGGAACCAGGCGATGGTAAAACTTGCGCAAAATATTGAGCGGCGCCGGCAGCTGACGAAGCCCAACGTGCTCCGGCGGTGACGGTAGCCGTAGTGCTGATGCCTTAGCTTTATCCGCGCCTGGCTGCTGGGACTGCTTTGACAAGTTAAGCAATGGTATAAAGAAATGAGACCCCCACTGCCGCCGTAAGGCCGCCGGTATTCGGGTAACGGCCGGTTCCGTCGGTAACGCTGTGAGTTCTTGCATCAGGACTTCGAGCCGCTGGGCAAAGTCTTCAAACTGCGCCAGAGGTGCGATATGCTCGGACAGGTGCACCGGCGGGTTGTACTCTCCCGAAAGAACGCGGCGTATAGCCTTTTGCAATTCCTCTTCGTCACCGGGCGAGACGTAGATCAAGCCCTCGCCACCCACTTCCTGCAGCACCGGCAGATCGTAAACAATACAGGGGGTATCGCAATACAGCGACTCAACTATTGGGATGCCATATCCTTCGAAGAAAGAGAGGAACAGCATTAGTTTCGAGCGCTTGATTTCTCGAAATTTTTCTTGATCACTCAATTGGTGCAGCAGCCGAATCTCAACATTAAACCGGCGCGCTTTTTCTTCGAGCGCTTTCCTCGTTTTTGATTCGATTTGACCGGTACCCACGATGATAGCCAACGTATAACCGCTCGTTGCCGGCCCGATGGCTTTTAACAGTTCGTTTGCCCCTTTGTGTTTGCTTCCCCTCCCGAACCGGGTAATACAAATGATTTGCCGCTCGCGAGTAACACGGCCAACGGCATTTACTGCGTAGGTGTTGATCGTCGGATAACAGTGCCGAAACAGCACGCCATCTACGGTATTCGTATAGAAATCTCGCGCATAATGCGTACCTTCTTGGGTCAAGGACAAAATCATATCGGCTGCTTGGCTGGCCCCTAACCAACCGTCCCAAAGCGCGGATTTTCGAGGCTCCGGCGACAGGGCATTGAACCAATTAGGCGTTTCGAAGTTCAAAAGTACCAGCCTGGCCTTATGTTTTGCGGCCAAGTAGAGCGTTTTGGCAAAGAAATGATGGCGATTGTGCAGCTGCGGAACCAGAATGACCACGTCGACAGGGCCTACCGGAAGATTC
>JBFGLD010001225.1:0-2406 GCA_041576335.1 Anaerolineae bacterium
CATAAAGTACCCGCTGAGCCGGGTTGGGGTAGATGCGCTCGACCAAAGACCATCCCTTGAGTACCAGATGCGGCACGTCGGCTTCAGCTAGAATTTGATGCGCTTCGAGTAAGTCTTGGCTAGTGTGCCTATTCCGCAGGGCGTTGTCAGTATAGGCTGCGGCCATGCGGTCGTGGATGGCGGGTGGTAAGTGGGCCAGCAAGCCGGCCTTGCGCCAGGTGTCATATAGCAGTGGGGTCAGCCCGTGACCATCGGCGTGGTGGACGAGTTGGAGCCAATCGATGTCCCCGTCCAGCCGGGCCAGCCGTCCAGTAAGACGAAGTGAGTCGGTGATGAGTTGGGCAGTCGTAAGTAAGGTCAAACTCGGTTCTTTCAACTTAAGGATGGCAGGCTGAGTCGAAGACAATTTGCCCCAGCTCACATCAGGTTATCCACCGCGGCGATAATTTCGGCCACATTCGTCCCAATGGCCAAATGGTGCAACCGAGCCTTATCGACGAGCCGTTCAATTGAGGCAAAGTTATGTTGCCAGGCAGCTGCCGTGTCATAGAACAAACTGTTGACCATGACGGCCTCCAGCACGGCTGCTTGGCTGGCCGGCGTTAGGTGAGTTTTGCCGTCATCGCTGCGCTGCAACAAACATAGCTCAATCGCTGTCGGCCAAATCGCTGTTTCGTAAACCAGGGCAGGATCATATCGACGCAGGTCTACGGAATATTTCGTCTCGATTCGGACCTGTTCGATGGTAAGCCAGGGCTGTAACTGGGGGAAATTCGAAATCATATCTTGACGCAATTTGATCCGGCCCACCGGGAAAGCCATTAATTGAGTTCTTTTATCACGGTGAGCGATGTAGATTTGACTGTCTGACAGCAACGTATAGCCGGTCAGAGTCAAGTGCAGGGCCGTGGTTGATTTGCCGCTATTGTGTGGCGCCAATAACAATAGGACCCGACCATTTCGAACTAGGGCTGTGGCGTGCAGCATGCTCAAGCCGCTGGCTTTGAGCAGGTTATTAAAAATTGTGTTAAGTAGCCAACTGCTGACCAAATCCGGGCGTTGGGCCAATTCGGGGGTCAATACGGCCACCGCTCGATGGGCTGCCAGGTCTATCTGGCAATGTCCCCACGCCCCCAACTGCAGCGCCAACCACGTTCCTTGCCCGGTGTATTGAATGTGACGCACTAGGTCATCGGGGATGGGGCCGGGGTCGATGGGCGCCGCTCGTACCACCAGTTGAATGTAAAAAGGCGTATCAGCGGATAAGGGCGCAATTGAGTAGAGCGGTTGGGAGAAATCCACGGCCGCCAGAATCCCCGCCTCGTTGCTGAAGACCTGTACCGGTCGGCCCAACAGGCTAAACTTACGCCAAAAGCGGGGTTGGTTCTCTCGCCGTCCCCAGAAATCTTCCAGTTCATGTTGGTACCGGGTAAAAAGCGTGTCAAATTCCAGCGGTGAACGAGTTTTAATCATCTAAACCTAATATTTCTCTCTCCAAGGGCTCCAATTTATCCCGGACCTCGGGAGAAATATCCTCTTCCGGGTTGAGGCGACATGGATAACCGGCCCGGGCATAGTGAACCAAAATTGCTCGGCGGGGAGAATCGGTTCGGTTCGGCCCGCCGGTATGCCAACAATGGCCGTTAAATACAAACACATCGCCGGCCCTGCCTTCCACCACAATTTCGTCGGGATGGGGCCCATAAAGGTCAGCCAGCACTTCTTTGGGTAATTTGTGGGTGAGATGGCTGCCCGGCACCAGCCGGGTCGCCCCATTTTCGCGGTTGAAATCATTAAGCATCCATATCGCGGTGCAGGCGTTATAGCCGTTTTCATCCGGCTTCAACCCATTGTCGGTGTCGCAGTGAAAGGGCATCTTGGGGTCGGCGTGGGGCGGAACATCACGGGCATTGAGCATGCTCAACCGAATCTGGGGGCCAATGACCCGCTCTACGGCGCCAAGAACGGCAGGGTGCCGGAAAGGTAGGCGAAAAATATCTCCCTTATTAAACAGGTTAGCCAGGCGGCGGGCATTTTGTTCGACGTAATTCTCAGCGCCGGCTGACTCTTTTTCCTCAGCCCAAAGTGCCTCCAGCCGGGCGGTGAAGTCGGCAACCTGGGCTTGAGTGAGCACTTGTGGCAAAACCACATAACCGCTCCGATCAAGTTGTTTTTGCTGTGCTTTGGTTAATTTAGTCATTTTCTTGAACGTATCCTTTGATAGGGGCCTAATTTAAGTGTACGTCAAACTCCGCCAGCAGCGGTAGATGGTCGGAAGCGACGCTCACCGCTTCGACGTCGTCGATGACGCGGCAGAACCGCAAGGCGGCTGCCAGGGTCGGATCGGCCAGTATATAGTCGTAGCGCGTGGTCCGATTGTCGGGCGCCCAGGTGAACCCATCCTCC
>JBFGLD010001226.1:0-2404 GCA_041576335.1 Anaerolineae bacterium
CGCCGCATTGATGAAATCGCTTGGGAAGTTGGCTTTGAGCGGGATTATATCATCTCTCCGGTGGTCGTCACCCGGGCTGAGATACAGCATGGGCCGCTGGGAGCCAGCCCTCTCATTTTGAACATTGAACGGGAAGGGGTGCCGCTTTGAAGCCGGAGCAGCTTGGCGAGTTATTGCGTTACCGAATGGACCAGGCTTACGAAACGCTGCGCGAGGCAGAAATTCTGCTGGCTGAGTCGGCGCTGCGAGGGGCGATCAACCGGGCCTATTATGCCATGTTCTACGCGCTGTTGGCCTTGTTAGCCACCAAGCAGTTAGGGACATCCAAACACAGCGGCGCGCTTAGCCTGTTTGACCGGGAGTTTGTCAAGACCGACCTGTTTCCCCGCGATCTCTCTCGCTCACTGCGCCTGGCCTTTAATTTGCGGCAAACGCAGGACTATAAAGAAATGGCCGACGTGGATCAAGCGACTGCCGAAACGACATTGAGCGATGCCAAAATCTTCGTGGACATGCTCAAAACATATTTGCAGACAAATGGCTACTTAACCCCACCTTAGACTATACCGGGCATTATGTAATCGCAGAGGCGCAAACGCGAAGCGTGCTGAAAATCTATAACCGTCTGTGCGCCCTCTGCACCTCTGCAGTGAAAAATTATCAATCGAAAGTCGGAAATCCAATAATCACTAACCGCTTCAGTTTGACCTACCCTTTGAGATTTGAGAGAATACTGGCTAGTACCCAAGACCGCGAACGGGAACAACAACACGAGCGCCTCACCGCTCCCCCACCCCCAACAACGCTTTTTAGTGGTATAATTAAACCCAAGGTTTGAATAACAAAGCACTCCAGACCAATCTTGAGGCAGATGGCTTGTGTCACGCCAGGATGATATAAAAAAACTACTCACCGAACACCAGCGTCACTTGCAGCTCCTTAAAGAACAGCAGGTTTCATTTGGCCTGTATACGCCAACCCATATCCTGTCTCGGATCCAGGATCGGGAAGCTGAAATCGAAACACTGCAAGCAGAACTGGCCGAACTAGAGCCAGGGGAGGAACCCCCGCCCCACCAAAGCTCGCCTCCTCACCAGCGGTATCAGCCCCCATCACCTCGCCTGCTAAACCCGATCCCAAACTAGCGGCTCTGCGCCGTAAACCCCGGCTGTTCCTCTGCCACGCCAGTGAAGACAAAGAACGCGTGAAAAAACTGTACTACCAACTCAAAAACGTGGGCTATCGCCCTTGGCTGGATAAAATTGACCTGCTGCCAGGCCAAAAGTGGCGGCCATCAATCGTCTGAAAATGGTAGCTTGGTCAGAAGTTCCCGACACTTACTTGTTCGCCACGATCGCTTGGTCTAAAACTGACTCGTAGCATCACTTAAAAACAATTGGCAAATAGATCCTAAGTTGAATGATTTCAAAAGTACCGTCAGATGTATCGTCAACTTGTGCTACAGGAACATTGTCAATGGGCGCTGTGGAAAGTATCCAGGCAGGGTCGGTGTTTTGAGTTGCAGTGGAAGTGCCCCGGATGAGATCAAATCCGTTACCCGAAGAGTCCAAGGCTGTTTGGCCAGTACCTTCGTCTAGATGATAGAGCGCCGTAGTATTTTCGTCGGTTGAAAAGGCTGTTGTAGGGAAGCTGAAATTGCTGGTGTACCTGACGGTGTTTGAAATACGTATCTCATCAATTTGTCCATTGAAGAAGGGGAATCCGGCCAAGCCTCCGATCGTGAGTCTCGGCGCAGATCCGATTGAACCGACATTACCTTGGGCTACTTGCACTCCATTGAGATACATGACTGCCGTACCTGATTGATACGTGACTGTCAAATGGTACCAGGTGCCAGCCAGTAATTGCTGTTGAGCCTGGATACTGCTCCAACCACCGCCGTCAGTATAGAAAATTGGTTGTCCGTTATCTACTTCGAGGCTCCAGCCTGCACTGACGCTGGCGTGAGCGATGATGATGCCATTTTGGTTGGTCACATCGGGTCTTAGCCACAATTCAATAGTTTGGGTTCCACTGGCTCCGGTGAGAGCAGCTGAGGTTTGGGCGCGGTCATTTGATCCGTCGAAATCCATTGCGTAATTTGTGACTGGGGCTGGCGTAGACGTATTAGTTGGAATTGGCGTGATCGTAGGAGTATTGGTCGGAGTCGGGATAGGCGTGTTGGTCGAAGTCGGGGTTACCGTTGGAGCGTCTGTCGGGGTTGGTGTCGGACCTTCGGTCGGGGTTGGGGTTGGGGTATTAGTCGGCGTAGGTTCTTCGGTAGGCGTTGGAGTCGGCGTAGGACCTTCGGTTGGGGTGGGAGTAGCCGTATTGGTTGGAGTCGGCGTGGGTGTGGGTTGTTGATCGATTGGTGCTGTTGATCGCAGCCATGCCGGGTCATTTA
>JBFGLD010001227.1:0-2399 GCA_041576335.1 Anaerolineae bacterium
CTGCGGAGGCCCGATTTGGCGGTATTGTCGAGCTGCTTGGTATCGACCTGCCCGCGACACCGCTCCGGCCCGGGCAAACGTTAACTTATTCTCTTCACTGGCGAGCCATGGCTCCAATTGCTCAAGATTATATCGTTTTTAACCATTTGTTGAATGCCGCGGGCGAGCTAAAAGTAGGCCAGGACAACTTTCCCCAAAAAAATCAATATCCCACCTCCTGGTGGGACAGCGGCGAAACGGTTATCGATTCTTACTCGCTAAACCTACCGCCCGACTTACCCCCCGGACGGTATTCCCTCCGCGTTGGCCTTTATCTCCTCGAAACCGGCCGGCGGTTGCCTCTCAATGGCGGTCCTCAAGATTACTTTGATTTGCCGGTGGCCATTACGGTTCACAACTAGAATTGCCTCAAAAAGGCTGAAACCGCTTGGCAGTTGCTGTGGACCAAGAGTTCTTCATTCGGGCAATGGCCATTATGTTTCGTAGAGGGATAGGTTTGGCTTAAATGTTTACCTTTAAATCCCCAACTAAGCCTTGCGTCGTACGGACCAACTCACCGGGACTCAGGGAAAAAACAGCGTTAGGCGTTCCCGCCGCGGCCCAGATCGTCTCAAACCTCCAAAAATCTTCATCGATATAGACCGTTAGGCTGGTTTTGTGACCGAATGGAGGCACCCCGCCAATAGCAAAACCGGTCACCTCGCGGACGATGTCTGCATTGGCTCGCCTTATTTTTTTCCTACCGACGCGGCACAGCGCGGCCAGCTTCTTTTCGTCTAGCCGGTTAGGGCCACTAACCAAAGCCATGGTTGGCTGCCCATTGACCAGGAAAAGCAATGACTTGACGATTTGGGCCACATGACATCCAACAGCGCGGGCAGCATCCTCGGCGGACCGAGTTGTCTCCTCAAATTCTTTGATTGTAATTTCTAAGCCCAGATCTCCGGCGGCGTCGGCTACTTTTTGCGCTGTCGGATGCAATTGGCTATTTGTTTCCATTAAGCAGCGCGTACTCCATACTATCGACCAGGGCGCGCCAGCTAGCTTCGATGATATTCGTGTGGGCCCCGACGGTCGTCCAATTGTGCCCGGTTCCACCATCATGAAAGTCGATGAGGACGCGGGTGGTCGCCGCAGAACCGGAACCGATATCGATAATTCTCACCTTGTAGTCGGTTAGATGAACGTTTTTGAGCTGCGGAAAATCCTGATATAGGGCTTTGCGCAGGGCAACATTCAGGGCATTGACCGGGCCATTTCCCTCGGCCACGGTGTGACGAATTTCTTGGTCAACTTTTACTTTTACGGTGGCTTCCGTAAAGAGACCCCGTCCCTGCCGATTCTCGGTGACAACCATAAAGTCGACGATTTCAAAGGGTGTTTTGTAATCAGCGCCGGCCCGGCGGATCATCATATCGATCGATGCTTCGGCGCCTTCAAAAGTATAGCCTTGGTTTTCTAACTGTTTAATTTGCTCCAAAATTTGCTGGGCTTCCTCGCGATTGGTGATCAGGCCTAACTCTTCAGCCTTGTACAAGATATTGCCACGCCCGGAAAGCTCGGAGACGACGGTTCGTTTTTCGTTCCCTACCCGGGTCGGGTCGATATGTTGGTAACTTTCTTCAACTCTAAGAATGGCAGCAACGTGAATACCCCCTTTGTGGGCAAAGGCGCTGTACCCGACATAGGGTTGGTGCGCGTTGGGAATTTGATTGGCCAACTCATCAACATAGCGAGAAAGCGCCGTTAACTCGGCCATTTGCTCATCGCCGACACAGCAAAAACCCATTTTTAGTTGTAGGTCGGGGATAATGCTGATTAAGTTGGCGTTACCCACCCGTTCGCCGTAACCGTTGATCGTACCTTGAACGTGCGTCGCCCCGCCCCTAATCCCAGCCAGACTGTTGGCTACGCCCAGTTCGCAGTCATTGTGGGCATGGATTCCGAACTGTTGTCCCTCAAAAGCTTCCGCCGCTCGCTTCGTAATCTCTTCAATTTCCCAGGGCGTCGAGCCACCGTTGGTATCGCATAATACCAGGCAATCCGCGCCACCCTGAACCGCGGCTTTCAGAGTTAACATGGCATAATCGGGATTTGCCTTATAGCCGTCAAAGAAATGCTCAGCGTCGTAAATGACTTCTTTGTTGCGCGTTTTAAAGTAGTGCACGCTGTCGGAAATCATGTCTAGGTTTTCTTCATCGTTGGTTTCCAAAACGTGGTGGACGTGCAGATCCCAACTCTTGCCAACCAGGGTTATCACCGGCGTGTTGGCGGCAACTAAAGCCTGAATGTTGGAGTCTTCATCACAAGTTGTATTCTTATGGCGGGTACTGCCAAATGCCGCAATTTTGGCCCGTTTTAACTTTAGCTCCTCCTGTCGTTGGAAAAATTCAACATCC
>JBFGLD010001228.1:0-2394 GCA_041576335.1 Anaerolineae bacterium
CAAAAACCTCCATATCTCGCATACTGGCAGCATTAACAATACAAACTTTGTTTTGATTCAAAGCTAGCAGCCGGATGGCAACTCGCTCCGGTCCCCCGAGCCGAATATCCTCGATAGAGATTGAAGCTACAGCTTCAGCCGGAACGCGCCCCTTGGTTTTTTCCTCCACCCAGAGGCGTAGATTTGAAGCGTGATAGCTAAAAGCAGCATCTTGGGCAAAAGGCGTTTCTGCAGCGGGGATAAGCTTATCGCCCTCGGCCACGTAGTGGATATCATTGATGGTGTAACGCCCGCCTTCTAAAAAATAGGGCATAATCAGCCAGCCATCAAACGGTTGCCCCAGCCCCTGGGCCAGGGCCTCCACCTCGCCGGGAAAGTGACCGCGCAGGGTAGAGTCGCTGCGGCTGACAACGGCGAAGTCACGATTGGTTTGCCGCGCCGCTTCAACGAGGTTGCGACCGATTTCGATGCTGAGGGCCTGGGCCTGGGCCAACGGCATGCTGCGAGAATTGGTGAGCAGGTAAAAGGCGGGCAGATCATTTTGCAGTTCCGTGCTGAGAACCTCAACTGACCACTCGGTCAGCACCGGAATGTTGTGAACGGTTTGGGTGCCGGTGGGATCATCATCCAGCACTACCACTTTGCGCGGCGCAATCTTTAGCTGCTGTCGAATTTCCGGCAGCAGGCTCTCCGGCCCGGCTGGCGGCAAGCTGGCCAACAACTCATCCATTTTTATGCGCTGATTGCTCATTAGGCTCCGGGTCAATTGGCCTGAGTGATCAGGGTCGGTTTCAGTATGTAGATGCGTATTTCGACGGGCAGTGTCTCGCGGCTGAGTTCAATTTCCGAGGTGTCGAACCACTGGACCATCTCCGCGGGGTAGTAGTTGGTAAAATCTGTGACCGGCAGCATAAAAAATCTGGGGCCGGGGATGCGATAATGCATTGGGATTACCACACGCGGTTTGACGGTTTCGATAACTTGATAGAGATCATCTAATTCGATGGTCGGTGGACCGCCGGTTAGGGCTAACAAGACATCAGTTCCGGCCAGAGCTTTCATCTGGTCTTCCGTCAAAGGATTGCCTACATCGCCCAGGTGGGTGATATTGATGCCTTCTAGCGTAAAGCGGTACATGGCATTATCGCGCACGACTTCTTTATGAATATGGCTTTCTTCGGACCAGATGGCATCAATCTTTAGCCCTTTTGTTGTAGTACCTGAATCAACAATTTCTGTTGCCGTAACCAGTTCAAAACCCGGCGGAATGGTATCTACAAAACAGTGGGCCTCATCGTCATCTGAACTGCGGATGACAATATCGGCCGGCTCGGTGATAGGGGGTAAATTGATGATGTCATTGGGTTCATACGGATCGGTGATGATCCGTAGACCATCACCTTCAATTAGGAATGAAGCGTGGGCTAACCATTTGATTTTCATAGTTTCCTCAGACAGTGACTTCTTCGGTAATGCCAACTAACTTCTTAGTCAGGCGTACGGTTGAACTGGCATCAGGCGCATAGCCATCGGCGCCAACGGTATCGCAATATTCCTGGGTTACCGGCGCGCCGCCGACCAGAATTTTGACCTGTTCACGCAAACCGGCTGCGGTAATGGCCTCGATGTTGGTTTTGAACATCGGCATGGTCGTCGTCAAAAAGGCACTCATGCCCACGGCCTCAGGCTGATACTGTTGAATAGCTTCGATAAACTTTTCCGGCGGTACATTCACGCCCAGATCAACCACCTGAAAACCGGCCCCTTCCAACATAATGTTGCACAGGTTTTTGCCGATGTCGTGAATGTCGCCTTTAACCGTACCCATCACAAAGGTACCGACGGGTTTGGCTCCGGTTGCGGCGATAAGCGGCTTGAGGATGCCCATCGCCCCGGCCATGGCCCGGGCAGAGATGAGCATTTCCGGCACAAAATACTCGCCGATTTCAAACAGTCGCCCTACTTCCTCCAAGGCCGGAATCATGGCGTCAAACAGCAAGGTCAAGGGGTCCATGCCCAGTTCCAGTCCCTCTTTGGTCAGGTCAACCACAGGCTCCCGCTCCCCGTCAATCGTATGATCGTACAGAGCGTCAAGTATTTCCTCGTGTCTGCTCATGGCATCTCCTTCTCCGAAAGCCCTCGCTGGCTTTCGGGGTTTCCCGTCCCGTTCTACCGTCTGGGTCGCGGCCGGCGTCCTCGCTTTGGCGGCGCGGCCTGGGCCGCGATCTGGGCCGCCGTGGGCTTCTGCCGGTCTTCTTCTTTCAGGACGTGATCCAGTTGAATCGGGTAGCGGCCGTACTCGTGAGCCGCTTCGTACATGGCCTCTATGTTTTCCGGTGGCACGTCGGACCCAATGTTGTGGCAGGGGGCGAGGATGTAGCCGCCGCCGCGCCC
>JBFGLD010001229.1:0-2394 GCA_041576335.1 Anaerolineae bacterium
AGCGGGTCGGTAGGGGAAAGCCGGACCAGCCAGGCAAAGAGGTATTGGGCTGCGGGGAGATAAGGGCTGGCCATCCAGGTGTTGTTCGCCAGGGCACGCTGGGGTGTATGCAGATGATCCAAAGCCGGCGAGTCGATGGCGTAGGCGTAGGGACTCACGCCGTTATTAGCTACGTAACCATCCCACATATACCGATAAACATCGTCTGAGAGTGTGGGCACGGTGAGGAGCAGCAATAACCTAAACACGAGCGCGCCGGCCCAAATAACCTTGAGGGAAATTCCGGGCTGACGTTCTGCTAAAACCAGCGTGCCCAGGTAAACCACAAAGGCCACGGTATACCAGCTTAGGGTTTGAGGGGTCGTTCCGGCCCGCAGAGTACCGGTTTGATAATGCAAGCGCACCAAGCCGGCGTAGGCTGCTAAGCTAGCCCCCAGCGTGAAGAGTGTGACCCGATTAGCGGACAGAAAGGAACGGAATAGGGCCGGCTGGCCGAGTCGAGCGAGGGGTTTAGACAGGTTGGTCACGACTCGTTCCAAAAGGCCGGTTTCATTTTGGTTGGTAATCCGATTTACTCTGTACGGACCAGCCGCGGCGGCCAAAGATCGTTTTCAGCAGCAAAAAGAGTTGATAATTTTCTTCGGCTCGAAGCCAATAGGCCAGAGTCTGCCTCTTGTCATCGATATCAAAGATATTCAAAGTCAAGCGCGCCTCTCGATCCCGATCGTTGCCAACGCGTTCGAAGGATAAACACCATATCTTATTTTCGGGAAACCACTTTTCTTTGGGCGAAAGTGGACCCGAGTACTGGAGGCGGATCTCGTCATTGGAAATTTTGATCGTTTCAGTCCAGAACAGACTAATCAGGTAATAGACCATAGCCGCCACTGCGCCCCAAGCGGCCAGGATAATCAAGAGGGCAAACAACATTTCGCCGGTGCCGATGGTGATGCTGGTGACATTGTACAGGTCGAAGAATAGGCGGCTTGTTAAAAACAAAGCTAACGGCGTGAGAATAAGCACACCCACAAAAAAAGCCAGGTAGAGGTATGAATTTTTGGGAATTTGCCAATTTGACCAGGTAATGACATCTACATCCGGCTGACAATGGTACACCAAACCGGAGAATAGCTCCCGTTTTTTGGGTGGTAGTTTTTTAGGCTCGCCGGCAACGTTATTACGAGTCAACTGACTTGACATCCTCCATCCTTTCTACCAAGAAACACGTTTTTCCAAAACCGCGCCTCGTCGGCCCGGCTCTGGGAAGTCTTAAATACCGCCTGTGCTGCCTTGCGGCTTACTCATAACCCTAAAGCTGCTGCTTAGGTATGAATGAACCTGAGCACACCTTACTCTGCCAAAGTGTTATCTTCAATAACAATTCAAGACACCTATCTTGCAGCGCTTCTCCACATGTGTAATTTTGGCAAATATGTTATTATCAGTGATATACCATTTTACCACAGCTTTGGCAAGCCATGAATTTTATGGGATAGGTTCCGGATTTTTGAAAGCTGCCGAGGCTTCGAAAACGTGGGCAATTCTTCGGCCAAGAAATTGGCGCAGAGCCCTAATCTTACGGGTAGCTCAATAGGGGTAATCATATGAGTAAAACCTCGCTCCATCCAGATACAAGGTTGGGTTACGTGCACCTCACGGTGTCCGATCTCAATCGCTCCGTGATTTTCTACCGGCAGGCCCTTGGTTTTAAAGAGCATCGACTTGAAGGTGATACGGCTTACTTGGGTGCAGGCGGGGCTGATCTATTGGTTCTTACGGAGCATCCGGGTGCCCGGTTTGTTTCGGGCACGACCGGTCTGTTTCACCTTGCCATTCTCGTACCATCACGCCTGGCTTTAGCTCAGACCCTCAAGCGTCTGGCCGACATGCAGACCCGGGTTGACGGTTTTGCCGATCATCTGGTTAGCGAAGCCATATACCTTTCCGATCCCGACGGTAATGGTATCGAGATTTACCGGGATCGACCGCGCCCTGAATGGGAATATTATCCAAACGGTCACCTTAAGATGGCCACCGATCCACTTGACATTCACGGCATCTTAGCCGAAGTTGAACATCATCCTGAGCCGTGGCCCGGTTTGCCGGTAGACACCATTCTCGGTCATATGCATCTACGAGTGGCCGATATTGCCCGGGCCGAAGCCTTCTACCAAGACATCCTGGGTTTCGATTTAATGACGCGCTTTGGACCGGCAGCCTCGTTTTTGTCGGCGGGGGGGTATCACCATCACATCGGCATCAACACCTGGGCCAGTGCAGGTGCGTCACCGCCTCCGCCAGGGAGTGTCGGCCTACGCTGGTTCGCCATTTATTTATCGGACCAGGCCGACTTGAGCCGTGTTACCGATCGAGTTCGACAGGCAGGGTTGCCCT
>JBFGLD010001230.1:0-2388 GCA_041576335.1 Anaerolineae bacterium
CATGAAGCCACTGCTGATGGACAAGAATTGATCCTCTTCGCCTTCTTTTTTTATTTGCAGCTCGCCGTAGGTCAGATCGGTCAGCAGCGCGGCATGGCGGGGCAAGATACCCAAAACACCCTCCGAGCCCGGGACGACCACCATGCTGACGTAATCATCAAATATTTTGCGCTCGATTGTAACAACTTCAAGATGCAGTGTTGACATCAGCCAACTCCCTCACCTAACCCTGTGCTTCCTGGTGGCGTTCAAATACTTCATCAATACTGCCGGCCATGTAGAAGTGGGGTTCTGCTACGTCGTCCAATTCGCCATCCAAAATCTTTTTGAAATCGGCCACCGTCTGCTCAATCGGGACATAGCGACCTGGCCGGCCTGTAAATTGCTCAGCCACAAACATCGGCTGTGAGAAGAAGCGCTGAATCTTTCGGGCACGAGCCACAACCTGCTTATCGTCCTCCGACAGCTCGTCAACACCCAAAATGGCTATGATATCCTGCAAATCCTTAAACCGCTGCAAAACACGCTGCACACCGCGCGCGATATCATAATGTTCTTCACCTACAACTCGAGGGTCGAGAACCCGGCTCGTTGAAGCCAATGGATCGACCGCCGGATAGATTCCCAGCTCGGCAATTGAACGCTCGAGCGAGATGGTCGCATCGAGGTGGGCAAAGGTCGTCACCGGAGCCGGGTCGGTGTAATCGTCAGCCGGAACATAAACGGCTTGCATACTGGTGATCGAGCCACGCCGGGTTGAAGTAATACGCTCCTGAAGTTCGCCCATCTCGGTACCCAAGGTTGGTTGGTAGCCAACCGCACTTGGCATCCGGCCCAACAGGGCGGACACTTCGGAACCACTCATCACGAAACGAAAGATGTTATCGATGAACAGCAGCACGTCACGCCCTTCATCACGGAAATATTCGGCCATAGTTAAGCCGGATAAACCAACGCGCAGGCGTACGCCCGGGGGTTCATTCATCTGTCCAAACACCATGCAAAGTTTATCTAACACGCCGGCTTCTTGCATTTCTTTATAAAGCTGCGTCCCCTCCCGAGTACGTTCCCCCACCCCGGCAAAGACGGAATAACCACCGTGCTCACGCGCCAGCGAAGCAATTAGCTCCATAATAATGACGGTTTTACCAACGCCGGCCCCACCGAACACACCGGTTTTTCCTCCTTTGGTAAAAGGGGCAATCAAATCAATAACTTTAATACCGGTTTCAAAGATTTCGGCCTTGGTCACCTGGTCTTCGAATTTGGGTGCAGGACGATGAATGGGGTAGTAAGTATCAGTTTCGACCGGGCCCAGACCATCTACGGGGCGACCCAAAACATTAAAAATCCGCCCCAGGGCGGCCGGTCCAACCGGGACCGAAATTGGGGCACCGGTATCGAGAGCCAGTTTCCCTCGGCTCAGGCCTTCGGTGGTATCCATGGCCACCGTCCGAACGATGTCGTTGCTCATATGCTGCTGCACTTCCAGGACCAGAGACGTTTGCCCTTCGCGCTCAACTTCCAGGGAATCACCGGCGGCGTGCTGCAGATGCTCAATCACGGCCTGTCGACGGGAGCATTGTTCTTGATCGTCGGCATGGTCTACGAGCGGCGGCACACCCGGATGATCGCCGACTACGGCGGCCTGTGGAAGGTGATGCCGGTCTTCGCCGTGTTTTTCCTGCTGATGACCCTGTCGTCGATCGGCATGCCGTTGATCCCGGGCAACGGCTTCGTCGGGGAGTTCACCGTGCTGATCGGAGCATTCCAGCTTCCGCAGAAGTACTGGGCCGTCCTCGCGGCAACGGGGATCGTGCTCGGCGCCGTCTACATGCTCTGGCTCTACCAGCGGACGATGTTCGGCAAGCTCGACAAGGAAGAAAACCGCAGGCTGCTCGACCTGAGCCCGAGGGAGATCATGACGCTCGTCCCCCTCGCGGTCCTGGCCTTCTGGATCGGGGTCTATCCCAAGCCGTTCTTCACGGTCCTGGAGGAGCCGGTGACCCGAATCGTCCAGCAGGTCGAAGGCACCTACGAGTACCCGTCCGCGGTCGTCTCGCTGCGCGACCGAGCGGGAGACGGGGAGGCGGTGGCGCTCTCAAGCGTAGTAGAGCACGAGGAACAGGCAGAGTAGGACGAGCACCCACAACACCGAACTGCCGGTGGCCCAGGTGCGAGCGAAAACCCCTTCCGGGCCGTAGTTGCGGTACAGGCCGCTGAAGAGTGTGTCCAGGCGACGAATCGTGGCGGAGCTGAGCGCGGCGCGGGCACGGGAACCGGTGCGGTAGATCGAGCCGACGGCGGCCGGCAGAATCCGACGGTAGAGCCAATCCGTGTCGAGGTTGACCGATTTCGTTTCGGCGGGATAGAGGCCGGTGCGCATCA
>JBFGLD010001231.1:0-2377 GCA_041576335.1 Anaerolineae bacterium
CCGCCACAACCATACAAATAGCCCATAAGCCGTACTGTTCCCACAATATGGCCGCGAGGGGGGTACCAAAGGCTGCGCCGATGGCCACCCCCAGCATAACCAACGAGAGCACGGTGGCTCGGGCGTGGGGGACTTGCTCGGAATAAATCGGTATCATTGATACGATGGTGAACTCAAATAAGAGGCCGCCGGTAACCAGCCCGATTAAAGCCAGGGGAAAGTTGCCTTGACTCAGCGGCAGCAGAAGAAAGACAATCGCGGATAGAAGCAGCCCCAGCCCGCTCCCGAGCCGCTTGCCCATACGATCGATAAACAGACTCGAAGTCACTGTACCACCAGCTTCAGCTATACCAATGCCTGTTGCCACCAACCCCAGGGCGGTTGTAGTCAGGGCAAAATCAGCTGTCAGCCAAATACTCCACAGGGCCGGAAAAGCACCAACGGCAACAAAAACCAAAAATGCAACAACAATTGAGGCGATGACGTTACGCTTTAGCAGAATAGCACGTACTTGCGGCCAGGACAGCGTGGTTGGCATGCGCTGCTCAACCGGAGGTAGGCGCAACCAGACAATCATGGCTCCCATTATGCTCAAGAAACCCAAAGCAACAAACGGCACCCGCCAATCGAACAGATAAATCAGCCAGCCGACAAGTGGCAAGATAAAAATGCCAACCGCAGCCCATGAGATTTCGATGATAGCCAGTGTCCGACCTCGTCTATCATAAGCTACCAGGTCGCTGATGTAGGCCTGCTGGGCGGGGATCAAGGCGGTCAGACCCAGGCCGAACAGGATCATAGAAACGATAGCGCCTTGTCGCCCAAAGGCGGACAGGCCCATTACGCCGCCACCCTGGCACAGCAAACCAACCACCATGAGTTTCCGGCGGCCGTATTTGTCTGACAGCATGCCAAAGACAGGGCTAGCCATGCCTGCGATGGTCCGGACAAATATCAGCCCGCTGAAGGCCACAATGCTTATGCCGAGCCCGGCCGCAATTTGAGGAATAAAAGGAAATATCATGCGTGTGCCGATATCGATGATAAACCGACCGAGAAAAACAGTCGTCATAATATACGCGCTCATTCCCAAGAATGAGTCGGTTCGGCTTACTGATTTCGGCTTGATAGTTCGGGTCAAGGTCAAGTCCTCACGATGTGGTCAATCCAGGGCAGTAACAAAGTCGTCAAGCGGGGGGCTGAAGTATATCGGTTTTAGCTATTTTTGGCAGCAGGGAAAGCTTATAAGCCGGCTGCAGCGAGGACCAATGGTTGGGATCGGCAGACCAAACCCTCTCAATACGGCAGCCAATTCGCCAATTGGCAGGCCCATAACACTGGCGAAGCAGCCATCGAGGCGTCCAACCGGGCCAAAGCTGTGGTCTTGAATACCATAAGCGCCGGCTTTGTCTAAGGGAGAACCACGTTCAATATAGCCTTCAATCTCGATGTCCGTGTAGGCTCGCATCCAGACCGTATTTTGATGGAGGCGGGTGATAAGGTGGTCTTCCGCTGGCTTGGACTCCGATAGAGACGGCAGTGCGATCGTAAACCCGGTATAAACGAGGTGCTGTCGTTGGCGCAGCCGTTTGAGCATTTGTCTGGCCTCATCCGGGCCGCTCGGTTTACCCAGAATTTGGTCCTCTAAGACGACAACGGTATCGGCAGCAACAATAATGGGATGCAGAGCTAGGACAGGAAGCTCAGCCAGGGCCAGAGATGGCAGCGCTGCCGCGATGGCCAGGGCTTTGTTTTGGCTCAAACGCTGGACAAGCAGGGCCGGTGCCTCGTCGGGCAGTGGTGTTTCGTCCACATCTGACGTTGAGGGAGGAATGACGACGGATGGAATACCTAATAGTTTTATAAGTTCTTTGCGACGCGGTGACCCGGAGGCAAGGATAAAGAAATATTCAGAATGCTGCTCAGAAGCGGCAATTGGCATCTTATTTTGGCTTGGTCAGAGGCAAAAATACGTAAAACGCGCTGCCTTGATTTTTCTCCACGCTGTTTGTTACGCCCTCGACCCAGATCCGACCGGCGTGAGCTTCGACAATGCCGCGGGCAATTGGCAAACCCAGGCCCATACCCCCGCCGCCGAAAGCAGTTTTGCTGCTGCTATGGTAATTTGTATTTCCGATAATGTAAAAACGCTCGAAAATTGCTTCTCGCTCGGTGGGTGCAATCCCAATGCCATTATCTTTCACACAAACCAGCACACCTAATTGGTTGAGATTGTGCAGCGAGGCAGGACTATCTACATATTTAACCGGCGCGGATGGCTCGAATTCCCACCCCTTAATCACAATTGAGCCACCGTCGTCGGTAAATTTGATGGCGTTGCTGAGTAGATTCCAAAATACTTGCTCAAGTCGTTCTC
>JBFGLD010001232.1:0-2377 GCA_041576335.1 Anaerolineae bacterium
CGCTAAACCTTCGGAGGGGTCTTTTCATTTTATCATGGTCGAGGGGTGCCGACAAAAGAATTGGGTAACTTGTAAGTTGATTTAAGTCAATGCAAAATCAAATACGAATGCTATATAATCGGACTGTTTTTTCTCACAGATGGTCCGAGGAGCAGTTGCTCCACCCGCACCGTCTTTCACCTCAATTAGTCCCCCCAGTATGATACGACCATCGGTATAAACCGCTATCTTAACTGGGGACATCGACGCCAGGTACAGCGGCCTTCAGGGCTGCGGCTGCCGACGACGGTGCCGAACCCAAGGCCGCGTGGATAACAAGGGATCAATGTCACCAATACGGAAACAGCACCAAATGACAATTGAGACGGTTCTGGCGATTTTGCAGGTCCTAAAGGGGTATAAAGCTACATTTTGAGGGCGAAATCGGATAAATTTCTTGTTGAAATGTCTATAAACGGTGAGTTTTTTGCCTCATCACGCTGGCCCGTATGTTACTCTTGTCCATTATCGGTGGTTAGGCGCTAGTTAACTACTGATGAAAGTCAATTGTCAGCAGTTCTGTCCAACTTGGTTAAATATTTTTGATCCTGCCCCTGGCATCGCAATTATCGCTATTTGAGGTAAGGGTGCATCCCGTTTCGACGTCAAAATAATGGGGACTTAAAGTTCGCGCTTATGCAGTGAGTCGGTTCGACCACCCGCTGGTTTGTCATTCGCTGTCGATCTGAACGAAACGGGGAGGGGTAATTATGTGGCAAAGCTCACTAGGGCGGGCCGATTGCGGCCATTTCAAAATCGCAACGGGTAAAGAATGGTTGGTTACGAATGGTCTGGGCGGCTATGCTTCCGGGACCATTAGTGGCGCCCATACCCGCCGTTATCACGGTCTGCTAGTGGCGGCCCTGCGCCCACCTCTGGCGCGAACCGTTCTCGTGGCCAAGGTTGACGTCACCGCTTTCTATGGTGACGAATTCTACCCCCTCTTCGCCAACGAGTTTACTGATGGAACCATCGACCCCCACGGTTACCAATATCTGGAATCATTTCACCTCGAAGGCTTGATCCCGGTATGGGTTTATGCCGTGGCCGATGCCCGGCTAGAACAACGAGTCTGGATGGCGCATGGGCACAACACCACCTACCTGACCTATACCTTAGCCCGGGCTACGGCCCCCCTCTCGTTATCCTTAACCCCCCTGTGTACCTACCGCGACTATCACAGCCACAGTGGCGGCGGCTGGTCGCTGGACGTTGACTCTGTGCCCGGAGGTTTTGAAGTTAGGACCTTCGCCGGGGCTCAAGCCTACCGGGTGGTGGCCGACCAAGGAGAATTCCACCTTCATCCAGAGTGGTACTGGAATTTCAGACATCGGGTAGAAGGCTATCGGGGACTTGACGAAAGCGAGGATCTGTTGGCAGCCGGTCACTTTGAGGTAACGCTTCAACCGGGCGAAACGTTCACCCTTGTCTGTTCAACTGAGCCAATCGAAGCACCTTCAGGATTAGAAGCGCTGCAGCAAGAACGACAGCGGCAGGCAGACCTCTCAAAAAACGATCTGTCAGCTGAACCGGCCTGGATTAAACACCTCGCCTTAGCCGCCGATCAATTCATTGTGCAGCGGTCGGTTGAGGAAGACGCGCCCTCAGATACCAAACCTGGAGCCAGCATCATTGCCGGTTATCCCTGGTTTGGCGATTGGGGCCGGGATACGATGATTGCCTTGCCGGGCCTGACCCTGGCCACAAGCCGCCCTGACGTCGCGGCCAATATCTTGCGGACATTCGCCCGGTATGTCAGTCAGGGCATGTTGCCCAACCGTTTCCCAGATGCCGGTGAAGAACCGGAGTATAATACCGTTGACGCCACCCTCTGGTATTTCCAGGCTATCTATCAACACCGGCGTCATACCAAAACGCTGACCCTGATCAAGGAACTTTACCCCACTTTAGTTGACATTGTCGAGTGGCACCAGCGCGGCACCCGCTACAACATTAAGATCGACGCCAATGACGGGTTATTGTTTGGCGGGGCGCCGGGTGTTCAACTGACCTGGATGGACGCTAAAGTGGGCCAGTGGGTGGTGACGCCCCGGATTGGCAAGCCGGTTGAGGTCAATGCCCTCTGGTACAACGCGCTGCGGGTTATGGCTGAGTTATCAAGCCAGTTGGGAATGCCAAAGGATGCCTGGCAATATACCGAGCGAGCCGACTTTATGGCTGAAAGTTTCCGCCAGCGCTTCTGGTTTGAGCCGGGAGGATATCTCTACGACGTGATTGACGGGCCGGAAGGAGCATGCGGTCCTGCAGAGGATCAGGCCGATACCAGCCTGCGCCCCAACCAGATTTTTGCCGTGGCCCTCCCCTTTAAGTTGCTAAC
>JBFGLD010001233.1:0-2376 GCA_041576335.1 Anaerolineae bacterium
AAATAATCATTAGCGAGGAAATGCGATGAACAAATGTATGAATAAACTTGGCCTTTGCCAACCGGCAATGTATCAAATACAGGTGGTTGGCCATTTGAACTACAAAAAAGCGACGTGGTTCAGAGACCTGTCCCTGGCCAATGAGTATGGTCAGGATGGCACGCCAATCACGGTGATGGTGGGTGAGGTGCTTGACCAGGCCATGTTGCATGGCCTACTGGCCAAAATCCGTGACCTGGGATTGCCATTACTCGCTGTTAATCGAATTAAGTCTAATGAAGTGGATTTGCGGTGATGTATATCCTTTTTTCTGCCCTGCTCATCTACAGAACAAGAAGATCACTTGTGGCGTGAGAAACCCAAGGGTAAACCTCCCGGGCTTGAGCGAGCGTTCGGGTTTCTCCAAGGAGAAGCCGCTTGACGCACTGTTAGGCTAAGGACTGTGGCCTTTCATCCCCTGACTCAAGCCGAAGGGGTTTTCCCGGCTTCTCCCATAAGCTAAAGAAATTCTCTTAAAAATAAGGAGACATAGAAAATGACTGTCGAACAAAAAATAACTGAGAAAAATCAAAGCACTCTATTTGATAGCAATCCCTGCCAGAAGATGCTATGGCAGGACTCACTCGACTCGATCATCTGGGCGGTTGTCTTCATCTGGGCCGGCCTGGTGATATTTCTGACCCTTAACCTCGGCTATTCCGAAGATCAGGGCTGGTCGCTGTTCTTCTTAGGGGCCGGCGTACTTGTCCTCATTGAACTGGCAGTTCGGTTGCTGGTACCTGCCCATCATAGGGATCTATTTGGCACGCTTATTTGGGCCGGTATCCTGTTTGGATTAGGGACAGGTAGCTGGGGTTTGATCGGACCGGTGATCCTGATTGCTATCGGTATATCCATATTAAAAAGCATCAATTCATCCTAAATACAAGGCGCTGAAATTGATATCAGGTATATATCCCAAGATTCAATAAAACGAAGACCGTAAAATGATAAATTGGACAGAAATCACAGTTAAAGAAGAGCAGCGGCAAGATCTGCTGCGGCAGGCCAAAAAACAACGTCTCATTCGTGAGGCGCTGGCTGGTCGCCGGAAACCTGTCCGGCTTCACAACTACATCTTGGCCTGGCTGATGAAATAGTAAACAAATGAAGGAGGTATTAGTATGTTCAAGAAGAATATGAGCCGGCTCGACCGCACGGCGCGAATTATCGCCGGGGTGTCGCTTATCCCGATTGGTCTGCTTTTGCTGGGCGGCTGGCAGGGAAATCTGACGGGTATCCTTGTGACTACTTTTGCCTTACCACCCATCTTGACGGGCCTGACCGGTTTCTGCCCGGGTTACATCCCTTTTGGATTTCGACTCTAGGCAGAGAACAAGATTCAACAAAACTATCATAACCCAAAAACAGGAGATAAATAGAATGTCTGATAAACAAAAAACTACGCGAGAAAAATGCTACGCTCCATCCGAGGGCATGCCCTTTGCGGCATTGATGGAAAAGATGATGGCCCGGCAGGGACAAGGCTGCGGCTGCATCGAGATGATGTCTCAGATGATGGAACAGCCAGAGGAAACGTGTTCCTGCATAGGCATGATGCCCAACGATACGGATCAAGCGGAGACGAGTGGTGAGTGTTCAAGTATGATGTCTCAGATAATGGGAGCTTGTTGTGGACCCCAAGCTGAAACGGAAGAAGGAACCCAAACCGCTTAAAACTTCAATGATCTACCGTTTAGCACCTTGACATCGTCCTCTGATCCCCCACAGCTTATGTGGGGGATTTTTTTCTGGGGCAAGTCAACCCGGTGCGTAGTCTGTGTGCTTCAAGGTCCTCAATCAATCCGAGTTGTCTTATCCCTAGGCTACGCCACTCAGCCAATCACCCATCTCCATCACCCAATTGGTGATGACCAATCACCTACATCATCGGTATGATGGGGCCAATGAACTATCCAATACAAGGAGATGATTGATGAATATTCCAAATGGAAAGCAACCCATCATCCGGGCCAAGAATGTTGTCAAAGATTTTCCGGTGGGCGACGGTCAAGTCAGCATCCTCAAGGATATTTCTTTTGAGGTACAAGCGGGTGAGTTTGTCTCCATCGTCGGACCGTCCGGCAATGGTAAGTCAACCTTGCTCAATATGATTACCGGCATTGACCGGCCCAGTGCCGGCGAGATAATTGTCACCGGGCGGACCGTCCACCGGATGAGCGAGAATGAGTTAGCTGCCTGGCGCGGCGAAAATGTGGGCATCATCTTTCAATTCTTTCAGATGTTGCCCGCCCTCAGCTTGCTAAAAAACGTCATCCTGCCGATGGATTTCGCCGGTAAATACACCCCCAGAGAGCGAAGAGAACGGGCGATGGA
>JBFGLD010001234.1:0-2376 GCA_041576335.1 Anaerolineae bacterium
ATTGCGGCCGGCACCATTTTTAGTCGGGCAGTGTTAGCCGGGTCCAGTTTCCGTTCGACCGATATGTATGGTGCGGACCTGACCTATGCTGATTTAACCCGGGCCGACTTGACCCAGGCCGATCTTTCCCTGGCCCAAGCCAATCACGCTATTTTCACCGAGGCGCGTTTGACCCGGGCAATTCTTTTCAAGGCTAATCTTGCGCACGCAGACCTGCGCGGTACCGATTTAGACCAGGCTGAAAGCGTTAGCAGCGCCGATTTTAATGAGGCGCTGCTGCCGCCTGGTTACCACGCGGCCAATAATCCACGCCGTTCGCGATTTGCCCGAGGGTTTTTTAGCAATAAGCGGCGCTGGTGGCGCCTAAAATGATGAATCCGCTGAAATTCTAGGAGGAGTTTAACCACCATGACCGGTCCTGTTGATTTTGCCACTGTGCAGTGGGCGCGCAAGATGGGGGCGCTGGTTCAACATTTTACCGGACTCTCGCCGGCCGATTTGCGCAAGTTTTCGAACTTTTTGGAAAGATTAGCCGAATTTCGTGAGCGCGAGGCTGAAGCCGAGCTTTCGACACAACAGCTTCAAATCATTATGCAGGGTCTCCACACGCGGGATAAGCTGGTTAATCTGGAGAACCGGAAGGGCGGCGTCTACGTCGAATTTATAGGTGGCGGCTACGAGTACGAACGGTTTTTGGTCCGAGCTGAGGGAAAAGTACCTAATAATCGCTATGAATCGAAGAAAGCATCGTGAAAGATAGCGATATCCACCAGGTCATGGCTATTCTGCGTGACAGCGCCAGAGCGTGGCAGCCGGCGCTGGTCGATGATATGGGTAAGCGGGAACGGCATCCGTACAAGATTTTGATCGCCACGATTTTGAGCCTGCGTACTAAAGACACCCTGACGGCCCAGGTCGCACCCAAGCTTTTTGCCCTGGCCGACAACCCGTACGACATGGTGGGTTACTCGCCGGACGAGATTGCCAAGGTAATTTATCCGGTCGGGTTTTATCGCAACAAAGCCAAAAGCATAGTTGCCGTCTCCCAAAAGCTGCTTGAGACATATGACGGCAGGGTTCCCGATGATCTGAATGAACTCCTGGAACTACCCGGAGTCGGGCGCAAAACGGCGAATCTGGTGCTGACGGCGGGCTTTAACAAACCGGGCATCTGCGTCGATACGCACGTTCACCGTATTTCTAATCGCTGGGGATATGTTCAAACAAGGACTCCGGAGGCGACCGAGTTTGCGCTGCGTGAGAAGCTGCCCCTAGAATATTGGATCGAATATAATGGGTTGCTAGTTAGCATGGGTCAGACGATTTGCCACCCCACCTCACCGTGGTGTAGTAAATGCCCGGTAGTTCACTTCTGTGATCGGGTCGGGGTGACTCGCAGCCGTTAAATCTTCATGGTCTATCGAGCCTTGGGTAATACTCCACCACCCTCACGCCTCATTTTTGGGGAGAGCAACTGCTCGAGCGCAGCGGAGGACGGGCGTGAGGACTGATTACCGGCTCGGCCGGCACGTTGAGGCAATTAACCAACGCTCTCGTATAATGAAAGTGGTAAGCCTGGTGCGACAGAGTCACCATTATCCCGGCCAACTCATTTCGACCAATCGTCCCCGATTTGTTTTTATATCCCTGCTTTCGCTGCTGATTATGGCTTGCGGACCGTTGACTCGCTTGACTCAGATAATCCGGGTAAACGGCTCGCCGGCCACGAAAGTAGCCGTCATCAGCAAGTCAAGCCCGGTGGCTGCCGATGCCTATGCCAAAATAGAAACATTGCCCGGCTACCGGCTGGAACGGCACTATTCGGTGATAGATGAGCGTGGCCAATACCGTCACCACAGCTTCGTGAGTCAGGTTGACTCCAGCGGAAATAAGCACATTTTGGTTCAAACGGCAGGTGAACGCCAAACCGAATTGTACGTTGTTGACGGCCATACCTTTGGATTTGAAGAACAATATGAGGGTTGGGTCGAATTCGGGGCTAATTCTCCCCCTTCGATTAAGCGGGATCACGAACTGTTTCAAGACCCGGGCCAACTGCTACATCAGTATGGGATTGAGCCGACCAAAGCGACCCCGGATACATTAAACGGAAGATCGGTTACACGTTACACGCTACAGCAGATTATTTCTGAAATGGCGGCGGCCTTTGAGCAAGCCCCTTCAAATATGGCCGTCAATTTGAGCGGTACCCTTTGGATCGACGACGAAACGGGCGCGTTATTGAAATCCGAGATTATCCTCTACGACGGCGAAACCGGTCGTTTGCAGCAAGAATTTAGACTGGAAATAAATGATATCGGCGATGTTGCGGCGATTACCAGGCCCAAGCCGGTGATCGATCCCGTGGTCGTGGCG
>JBFGLD010001235.1:0-2376 GCA_041576335.1 Anaerolineae bacterium
CCAGGCGGTCAAAGGCCTCGTCCAGATCGTGCGTGCGGGCCAGTTGCCCCGCCCCGGCATAGAGCAAGTTATAGTGGCGTACGCCTTCACGATTGCCCGGGCCGCCCACCTTGAGCGAATAGAGCATATCCACTTCTTCCACATCGGTTTGAACCCAGTCCGGGGGCAGATAATCTTCTAGTTGTGGCAACACCGCCGCATCGCTAACCCGAATGCCAACGTCGCGGCCATAGGATTTAAAGCTTATACCTGCCGTCCAACCTAGACGGTCTACTTTGGCCTGTCAGACGGTGGTGTGGGGTAGGGTGGGTAATAAAGACATCGCTAACTCCTAAAACTGATTGACGACGGTGACGGAGGCACCTCCGTCACCACCCAAGTCGACTTAGGCCGGTTGAGGGCGTCTTGCAGTTTCATAACTGTAGCCGTCAAAAAGTAAAACAAACCGCCGCCACACGTCGTAGGCAACGGGGCAGGTGTCCTTGGATCAACAGCGGTGCCAGGTACAGACCGGCCCGTTTTTACCTGAACGGGTTGAAACTGTGGCCGAAATCTTTACCCGGGCTAATATTGGCCCTTATCCGGCCTGGTAACGTGCCGATTTAGCCTAAAAAAGTTAGTTGTCCTGGGTCAACGAAAATGCCGAAGGAGGGTTGAACCGTCCCAAGCCAATCGGTCGGAGTCAGTCGCCTTAATCATAAGGGCTCAACACAAAGCACTAATCCACAATTTAGGGAATTCCTACCATCAAAATCATCAATATTGGTAGCACCAAAACGATAATATGATGCGCCCTCGAACACGGCACTCGCGTGACACGCACCCGCGTCCTGCTCGTAGCCCCATACTACCGGGTTATCTTCGTCGGGAACACACAACCCAACTGCATCTCCCAGTGCAGATTCGTTTGTGGCGACCTGACTATCAAAGAAGCAGGCAGACGTCGGTGCGATCGCGGTGACTGGGCTCCAATTCAAGCTTGTAGAGCCGGGCGCCGCCCACCCCCCCGCTGGCTGCCACGGAACACAGCCCGGCTGCGGGGATTGCGCCTCCACCGGCCCCGGCGCAACAATCGAACTGACCACCGGCAGCATCACGGCAGCCATGCCCAGCTTCGTCAACATTCCACGGCGGGTGTACACCTTGCGCCCGGCGGGTTTAACCACCTTGTGTTCCAGCAGGTTGGCTTTTTCCAGCCGCTGCAAGGTCAGCCAGACCAGTTCTTCGGCCTGGGCCGGGGTCACGTCGCCCTTAAGGTGTTGGGCCATTTGAGCCGGGCTGGTCTGGCCGTCGCATATGCCGGTAGATGTGGTCCAGCATATCCTCATAGCTCAAAGTGTAGGCCGTTACGCCTTCGATGGTAAAGGGAATGGCCGCCGGGCGTAATGCTTCTAATTCAGTGGCGGACGTGCCGTTGGCGTAAAGGTTGTGATGGATTTCAAGGCTGACCGGCAAGCCCTCAACGCGGCGTTGGGCGACGAGTAGATGTTTGGCGGGCAGGTCGTCGCCGGGCGGCGGGGCGTTGAAGCCTAACTCGGCCAGCAAAGCTTGCGCCTGTCGCGCCTGTGATCGGCTGGCCAGTAAATCCACATCACGCATCGAGCGCAAGCCCGGCTGCGGGTAGACCAGATGAGCCAGGGCCGCGCCTTTGAGAACCAGCACGTCAATTCCGGCAGTTTGAAAAGCATCCAGCACGTCGGCCAGGGTTTTGGCTCGCACTCGGTTAGCGTGGGCGTGTTGCGTCGTGCGAGTTTGCAACTGTGCTTTGATAGAGTCGGGTATGGGAATACCGGCGCCTTGCAGGTGTGCATAAACCAGCGGGGTGAGGCCGTGATTCTCGGCCTGGGTGGGGAGAGGGTTCCAATCGGTGAGTTTAGCCGCTTGTTCTCGCAGGCGTTGGTATTGGATTGGATGACCTTGTACTGTCGCGCAGAGGGCCAACAGTGAAAATGTATTTTCTGATTGTGTCATTGGAGAAAGGAGTTGGAGTTAAAGTTTAGTAATATAACGTTCCGCATCAGGGGTGCGCTCCGATTCATTCAATCATAAACTACTCCCCCACGCAAGTCAACTCCCAAAATGAATCGCCGCTCTCGGCGTCCCCTGCATGCGGCTTGTTGTTAATATGTAAAAGAGGTTGGCCCCAGTTAGGATAGGATTCCTTGGTTCAACCTACACGGCGACTGTCTTGCTCTGCACTGTCAGAACCAAACCTTAAAATTTGAACCTTTCCCTTGACAGTGCATTACATCGGTGGGCGGCATTCTCACTTTCTTACTATGATCATATGTGACTTGAATGGTATCTGAGTGTGGCCGTTAGTTTCATATCGGCTCAACTTCTCTGATACATCCTTGATGACCATCTGTTGCACCA
>JBFGLD010001236.1:0-2374 GCA_041576335.1 Anaerolineae bacterium
CAACTATGTAGCCAGGATGAAAGAAAGTGTTGTCTTGAATGATGCTACCCAGGAGGGAATCTTTACCCAAGACCCGTACATAGTCCGAAATCAACCCAGGTCCATCTTATGCACCCCCCTGCTCAACCAGGGCAAATTGATCGGAATACTTTATCTGGAAAACAATTTGACCACAGGCGCGTTTACGCCCGACAGAGTAGAGGTTCTGAACATCCTGTCGGCGCAGGCCGCAATTTCCATTGAAAACGCCAGTCTCTATAGCCATCAGGTAGCCTTAACCAATGGCTACAGCCGCTTTGTACCTCGCGAATTTCTAGCCTTTCTAGCCAAAGAAAGCATCGTCGAGGTCAAGCTGGGTGACCATATTCAACAAGAGATGGCGGTGCTCTTTTCGGATATCCGCGCGTTTACCACCTTATCCGAGGCGATGACCCCCCAAGAGAATTTCGATTTCGTCAATGCCTATTTCGGCCGAGTCAGTCCCGTGATCAGGCAGCATCACGGCATCATTGTCAAATATTTGGGTGATGGTATGATGGCGGTCTTCCCCAGGCAGGTCGAGGATGCCCTCAACGCTTCCGTTGCCAAAACCAGGCAAGTCGCCCAGTTTAATATCGAGCGCCGGCAGCGCGGCGAGGCTCCTATTCGGATCGGGATTGGCATCCATGCCGGCAAGATGATGCTCGGGACCGTGGGCGAGGTCGAGCGCATGCAAGGGGATTTCCTGTCCGATGCGGTCAATCTATCCGCCCGGCTGGAAGGTTTGACCAAGACTTATGGCGCGTCCATCGTCATCAGCCAGGAGGCCTTGGGTCGGCTCAAAGACCCAACACAGTATAACTTCAGGTTTCTGGGCAAGGTCCAGGTCAAGGGCCGACAAGAACCGGTTTCCGTCTTTGAGGTCTTCGACGGAGAGTCAGCGGAGATAGTCGAGCTCAGGGCGCAGACGAAAGCGGATTTCGAGCAGGGTCTGATCCACTATTATGACCAGCACTTTGGCGAAGCCAAGACCCATTTAGAACTAGTGCTCCGCCATCATCCGGAAGACAAGGCGGCCCAGCTTTATCTAAAACGGACAACCCATATTATGAAACACGGCCTCCCCTCCGATTGGGCTGGTGTCGAGGCGCTTACGGAGAAATGAGGCCCAATCACAAGAAAATCAAAAAAAGTGGATTAATAACGCAGTTCAGCCATCAAGCACTCTAGAAAATCGGCGGCGGCCGGAGTAAGCTCAGCAATACGCCGCTCACGCACGGCTGCACTGGCCGGCCCTAACTGTTTATCCCAAGCTTTGGCCAGTTCGGTCGGGCTGGGCGGGCCGGCATACTGGCGATAGTGCCTCAGCAGCGGAGCCGCGCTATGCTTTAAAAAGTGCTCGTCGAAGAGGCATGTTACCCAATGCGGATAACGATCCGCAAACTGACTATATGCGCAGTCGAGGGCAACTCGAAATACACAGGATTGCAGCCAATATCGTACTTTTGTTTTCCGTGGCATCCGGCCGGCCACAGCCGCTGCTATCGCCGCCAGCAAAGCAGCTACAAATTCGGCCGTTCTTCCTTGCTGCTGGACTATCATCGATGCACGTTGGGTTACCATAGTCTACCTCCTCTAACACGTCATTTAGTTGCTATATTTTCCAAGATTGTCATTTTGGTCATCGTAACACGTCGAAGCTCAGTGTTATGGGCTACTATAAACAATGCCTGTTTGGAAATTGGCTCAATAACTGCTCTGAATCTGTTCGGAAAGTTGATCTGCAGAAAAAAAGGCCACCCATCCGGTTAGATGGGTGGCCTGACTGTTCTATTTATTTCAAAGACAATTCAAGCATTATTCGCCGTCAAACCGCTCAAACTTGGCGAGCGTAATCCGGTAGATGTCCCGCCCTGTTTGGTAGAACGTACAGTAGCACTCGCAAGCACGCAACCAACGCCCCACTACTTCTCCTTCATCACCTCGGTCGTGGCCATCATCATAAGCAAAGCTCGACTCGTTTCGGTCACTGTCTGTGATTTCAGCACCGTGACCGTCCGAGCCGGGTCTGCTGCCGGCGTTTTCACCGTCGTCGTGATCGTCATCATGATGGTTGTATCGATCTCCGGAAGGTACATCGTGTGGGACCTGGTCGTCGTTTCCGTGACCAGGTGTGTTGGTTCTCTTGCCAAAACGGAGCCCTACGATAACAGCGCCTTACCCTATTGGACAATGGTACCAGCCCAAAAGGCTAATGCTTTACCTCGAACACTAAGAAAAAGGGCTTACGCCAAATAACTTATATCCGGTGGCAGCAATCAAATTGTTGGCGATTAGGGGAAATACAGCTAAAACGGCTCTTCCACGCCCCATAAGCGCACCGTGCCGTCGACGC
>JBFGLD010001237.1:0-2371 GCA_041576335.1 Anaerolineae bacterium
CGGATTGACCCCCTGCCCCGTAATCGCTTGACTGCGGTCGGCCAGTTGAAAGATCCAGAAGCCATCCCGCTTGTAACCATAATAGCCGGCGTTAATGCGATTGGCCGTGAAACCGAGTGCCCGGTAGAGGTCGTTCCCCCGGGGATTGCGCGGCCCCAGCGGTTTATTTAGCTGGCTTTCGGTTGGCGTAGGGTTGGTGACCCACCCCCCGTAATGTTCCAGCAGAGCCAGGAGAAGACGCGGGCCAACACTAAATTGCTCACCAACTCGTTCCACAATTTCGGGTCCGGTCAAGGATTCATTGTCTACAAACTGTTCATACGTCGCCAGGTATCCGCCGTGATTGTTAACAAACTCGGCAATGTTGAAATCAACGTGACTTGGTCCGTAGACGACTTCACTATCCGGCAGAAGGGGGGTTGTGGGCGCAACATTGCTAATTTCAACCGGAACTCGGAGTAATTGGTCCGTATGGATGATGGCCGCTGGGCCGTCGAGATCATTCATGTCCACTAAATCTTCGACGGTAGTTTCGAAGCGCCAGGCAATGTAGCTCAAATTTTCGCCCGTCTCCACGGTATGATACGTATACAGAGGCCCGTCCGGTTCTGGAATGGGCATCGCGGCCACGGTCGGGGTAGGAGACGGCCGCGGTGTTGGTGAAGGCGTAGGGAGTGGGGAGAGTGCCGGCCTTTGAGCTAATTTTATCTCAATTGTCGGGCTCGTCGCCGCAGGCTTCGGATCGGTGCCGGCTCGAGTTGGTGCTGCCGGCTTGTAATCCAACGTGCTTGTCGGACTGCAGCCGGAGGCAATTACGAGCAAACTACCTGCAATGAAAATAATCTTAATAGATGACTGCAAAACCATGTTGAGCGTATAGGCTCGTCCACCATTTACTTTGCGATTTCGAAGCTGTGATTGGTAAGTAGATCATGATCATTATCAATTTCTAATTACGAATTACCGAAGCAAAGTTGCAATTATTTGCGGACGGCCACATAGGAATTTGTCAGTTTTGCCGATTTGTAACGGCGAAACAAGTATAACACGGAGTGTTATCAGGTCAAAATGTGTTTAAGATAAAGAGGCAGGTGTTTGATTTTTGACTATTCATTTTATGAGTATATAATTGGCCCATTATGAGCCCGATGGTTAGCTTGCCGTTGACAACTGAGTATGCTTTGCTGGGTTTCCTGCGCCGGCAGCCGATGCATGGCTATGAAATTCATCGTCGTCTGTCTAAGTCAAAAGGACTCGGTTTAGTATGGCACGTCAAGCAGAACCAGCTCTACGCCTGGCTAAGAAAATTGGAGCGCAAGGGGTACGTCACGACCGAACTCGAATTGCAGGAGAATCGCCCGCCGCGTAAAGTGTTTCACTTAACTGAGACCGGACAGCGAGCGTTTCTTGATTGGCTGGAGAGCCCGGTAATACAGCCGCGCCGGCTGCGCCTTGAATTTTTGGCCAAACTCTACTTTGCGCAGAGTGAAGGCTCCGCAGTGGTTGCGCAGCTCATCGAAAAACAGCGTGAGGCGTGCCAAACCTGGTTGGCCGAGCAGCGCTCTCAGGCAGGTGCCATCCAGCCTCAGCGTCCCTACGACTGGCTCGTGCACGAGTTTCGTATCGGCCAAATTGAGGCCATGCTCAGCTGGCTCGATCGGTGTGAACAAGCTTTGCTTATTACCCCAGCCTGACGGTCGGTATCAATCGGGGTCGCTGCCCGGGCTGATGAGGTTAGGCTAACAATTTTGGATCGGCAGGGGATATTATTGGTGAGAGCTGCGCGATCAACAATCAAAGAAGTTTTCCGGTTTACACTGCTGGCTATTGGCCTTACTCTTAATCTTGTGGCGTGTGCATCGGATCAGGCGAACTCGAACCCTCAGACGTCAGCGGATGGCCCATTGTTAGTAGCGGCTGCGTCAGATTTGCAGTTTGCTTTTTCCGAGATAGGCGACCTTTTTGAGGAGCAGACCGGCCACCGGGTGATTTTCACGTTCGGCTCTACCGGTAATCTGACCAGCCAAATTGAAAATGGTGCTCCGTTTGATATTCTGGCGGCAGCGAATGTGGACTTCATCGACAGGCTGCGGGAAAAAGGCTTGATCATTCCCGAGACCCAGCAACTGTACGCCCAGGGGCGAATCGTCTTAGCCGTGAATCGCGCCGTGGGCGTTCGGGCCACCGGCTTGCAAGATCTGTTGGACCCGGCCATTTCCCGGGTTGCAATCGCCAATCCGGACCACGCCCCCTATGGCCTGGCAGCGATGCAAGCGCTCAAAAGCGAAGGTGTCTGGGAAGCCGTACAGCCTAAGTTAGTGTACGGCGAAAATGTGCGCCAAACGCTTCAATTTGTCCAGACCGGCGATGC
>JBFGLD010001238.1:0-2365 GCA_041576335.1 Anaerolineae bacterium
CGCCTGATGATTTTTTGAAAGACTGTAAAACATTCCTGGAAAATGCCGGTTTTGTCGTCATGGAACAGGCGTCCGACCAAACGGAACAGCGGATGCTTGGTGCAGCAAGACGGCGTTGGAGTTGGTCGAGCGTCGTAATCCTTTATGCGGGCCTGATTGCGTTAATCGGCGCATTCTGGATTAGCCATTTTGTTGCTGAAAGTGATAGATTGACCCTGTCCTCATTCCAAGTCGAGCCCAGTGGACTGCTCGACGGCCGGCTAATTCTGGAGAGCTCTGACACGGGCGGGTGGGTACGCCACGTAAATTTTTTCCCGAAAGGGGTAGAGCAGTCCCCCCAAACGTTGACGTGGCGGTTATATGTGCCAACCGTGCTCAACGGCAGCTTCATCTTGCCGACCGCCGTGGAACCCATATTGACGATTGAAGTGCGTGATGAAAGGGGTAATCTTCTGGACCTTGCGCTGCTGCAGGATGAGTTGACCACCGCGGACCGGCTTAATATCTCGCTGGGATCCCTCGATTCGCCGGTTTATTTTACTGTTCCAGGGATCGGTTATGCCTTTCAAGTGTCTCCCGATCTATCGACCAGCGGCGATGTGTACAACGTTCAGGTGCAGCGCGGATCAGAAACAACGCTCGTGGAAAACAAGCAGGTTCTATCCGGTCAGACTTTTGCTGTTGAGAATTTAACCGTCAATATTACCCGCCATCGTAATCTGAATATTATTGCGCGTCGAGACCCGGCGCTTCCCCTGTATTTTATAGCGGGTGTTATGCTCTTAGCCGGTGTTATCTTGAGCCGGCTGCTTCCCCCGACCCAGATTTGGCTAATCCCGGAGATTCGCGGACGCGGCGGGCAGCTGTACGCTGTTATGGAGCAGTTGTTTGGCTCTGAGAAAAGGATGGCCCTATTTTTAGAGCAGTTACTAGCCGCTGACGATGAGCCCTGAAGTGGGACTTTTGTCGTCTTTTCCGCTCGATAAGGATCGGGTATAATTCAATTATTGAAATTCAAGAGTTGAATTATAGATATTGGACCACATCTGCAAATATCGTGCGGCGTTCGGAAAATTACGATCTTCAGATTTTAAACCATATCGAAGCCAATCCGGAGACCACCCAAGCCGATTTGGCGACCCAATTAGGCGTGGCCGTGGGCAGCGTTAATTGGTATATCAAGCGGTTGATTAACAAAGGGTACGTCAAGGTTACCCGCATGGAGCGCCGCCGGCTGCGCTACTTGCTCACGCCTCAAGGCTTGGCCGAAAAATCTCACTTGACCAAAAAATTTATGCAAGCCTCGCTGCATTGGTATCGCCTTACCCGCGAAGATTCAAAGGCGTACTTAGATGAGCTCAAGCAGGCCGGCTATGATACGGTCTGCATCAAGGGCGATGGCGATCTGGCCGAAATCATATATTTGAGTTGCTTAGAAGCCCAGGTGAAGGTCAAAAAAGAAGTTGATTTCGCTTGCCCGGTGTTTCGGATTGAGGGGTTAAGAACAGTGCTGGATTGGCCGAATAGTCCCTTGACCTCGAATGGCTAAAGTAATTTACTTCGCCAGAATTAGGTCGGCGGTGGAGCGACGTCTCCAAAATCGCCGCTTTTGGCGAGACAGCAGCCTATTAATGCTGGCCAATGTGATCGGGATTGGTCTGGGGTTAATCCGAACCCCGGTTTTAACGTGGTTGTTGCCAAAAGACGAAGTCGGCATGATTGGCGTGGTAGCGGCCTGGCAGGCTTTTTTGCTATTTCTGACCTGGCCTTCCAGTTTGAGTACTGCCGCCTATCACTACGTTTCAAAAGGGCAGACGGCAGCTTATACCGTGATGTTGAAACAGCAGCTGCGCTGGTCGCTCCTTACGGTTCTTGGGTTCTGTGCCAGCGCAGCTTATTGGTGGTGGCAGAGTAATCAGACCCTGGCGATCTTATTTGTTCTTGGCGGCATAACATATCCGTTGACCATTGTCTTAGCGGCATGTAGCGAAGTGTTAGCTGCCCAGGAGAAGTTTGTAGGCTTATTTTGGTACCGCATCGGGCAGTATCTGGCGCACCTGGTTGGTTTTATCCCGCTCCTGCTCTCGGTATGGTGGGTTAGCCGGGTGGTGACTTTCTACGGAGCGAACCAATTGTCGCTGGGTTTGCTGCACGTTGGCCTGACGGCCTGGCTGTTGTGGCAGTTCCGCCGAAGTCAACCCCCACCCATGCCAGATGAAGATCAGAAAGAAATGAGACGTTACGGAAAGCATCTGACCGGCATTAACGCGCTGAGTGCTATTCAAGCGCGCGCCGATCAATTGCTGGTCGCTACCCTGCTGCCGCTGGCCACTGTAGCAGATTACACGATTGCCGTGTTGGCTTA
>JBFGLD010001239.1:0-2359 GCA_041576335.1 Anaerolineae bacterium
AGACTGGTAGCAGCCCGCAGTTGGTCGGTGATTTCCCGGATAGTTTGCTCACGGTGGGCTAATCTTTGACTTGCTTCGTAACGCCGGGCACTTTCCAGGGCCAACGCGGTTTGGTCAATAAAGGTTCTGAGTAATCTAACCTGCGAATCCTGAACCGCAGCACCTATGTTTTTGTTGAACCCAACCTCAACGAGACCGATATTTATTTGTCGAAGCGTAATGGGGGTGAATATGCGCAAGCCCCACTCCGCCTGACCCTCAGCGCCAGAGTATTTCGGATCAATGCGGGCATCCCAGCCGGCAATAATCTCTGTCTGACCGGTTCTAACAATATCGGCCATCATGGCGTCGCTGTCGAGAGGATGATTGGCTCGCTGCAGATGATCCTCGCTAACGTTGAAGCCGGCAACAGCTTTTACCCGCTGCTGATCGTCATCAACAAGGGAAAAAATGGCATAATCAACACCGTTCAATTTGGTACAAGCCTCAAAAAAGGCGCTGGCAATGTCGTCAATATGTAGCGCGCCGGAGAGAGCCAGGCTCAGCGCCTGCAACGACTCTGTGTCTCGGAGGCGAAGTTGTGCTTCTTTTTGGGCTCGACCCAGGTTTTCAAATAGGCGCGCATTCCGTACCGTCGTCGCGATTTGGGCCGCCAGCGCAGTCTGAACGCGTACATCTTCATCTGTAAAGTAGTCGAGTTCATCAGATTGAACGTCGAGCACGCCTAGCACCTCCTCAGCGCCGATAATGATGGGAACGGCCATTTCAGACCGTGTCTTGGGCAGCAGAGGGTTTGACAAAAAGCCCTTATTCGTCTGCACGTCGTTGACGACAACCACCTGGCGGGTACGGGCCGCTTGAGCCACCAACGATAACTCTTTGTCAAGAGAAATGTTCCAGCCTTCACTGACCAGCTTGCGGCCGACTTCGGCCGCCCCGGCCGTTAATATCAGCGTGTCCTTTGCGCCGTTGAGCAGATAAATATGCGCGTGATAAAGGCCAAAGCGTTTTTTGGTCAGGTCAACCACCGTTTGCAGCAATTGTTCGCTGTCCAAGATAGTGGAAATTGCCGTGCTCACCTGGATTACCGTTTCAAGTTGGTGGGCCCGTTTTTTTAGACTCTCTTCGACCCACTTCCGTTCTGGAATCGCTTCCGTTTCAACATC
Source organism: Anaerolineae bacterium (assembly GCA_041576335.1). Lineage (GTDB taxonomy): Bacteria > Chloroflexota > Anaerolineae > 4572-78 > J111 > JANQQF01. The sequence continues at coordinate 1,167 of JBFGLD010001239.1, forward strand.
GCGGCGCTGCTCCTGGTTCTTCGCAACAGCTGGCGTACTCTTCGGCCCTTGATATACTTGCCTACGGGCTTCGGCCAGCAAATGCCACAGAAATTTACCCGCTTCCAAATTGGTGACGACGGGAAATAGGGTCTGTCCTAAACAATCAATTTCCAGCGTGGGATCGGGTAGTTCTGTGGCTTTATCCCAGCGCAACTTATTTTCATTTTCCTGACCGCGAAAAAGATCACAAAGCGGGCCGGTCGTTTCAGACTCGCAGGCTTCGATAACGGCAGTCAGTAGTTTTCGGGCCGAGACTACCCGACGATCATTGGAGAAATTTTCATACCCGTTCCCTATTTCCTCCAGCAGCCGAGCGTAGGTTTCGGCCAAGGTAGCCTTATTGTAGGTAATAATATCGGCAAACTCTTTCAGCGCTAACATACGTCACGCTCCTTTCGAGTTTGGCGCCGGAAGCGGGTCAACGAGCGGCGGCAAAAAATCTTGGGTCCCATAATCCAAATCCTATCGTCAGTGGGTCAAACGATGAAATTCCTTTAAGATCAAAGAAGCCAAAGCAGGATTTAGAAAAACCTCGCCTTTGGTCACTTGACGGATAGCATTCGCGATGAGTTCGTAACTGTCCTTGCCATTCTTTTCAATACAGCCATAAGCACCAGCCTTAACCGCCTCAACAGCATATCGGTCATTGGAGACGGCCGAGGTCGTGAGGACCTTAATCCGTTCATTTTGGGCCATAATCGCCTGGATGGCGCGGATACTATCTAGCACGGGCAGCTGCAAATCCATCAGTACCAAATCGGGCATTGCTTCTCGGCAGCGACTTACCGCGCCTTGCCCGTCACGCACCACATCGACTACCTTTATGTCGGCTTGATTATCCAGGAACCGTTGCAGTCCCGCGGAAAAATCCGAATCGTTGTCAGCGATTACTAATCGAATAAACTTGACCATTGTTTTACTCCCCAATGAACGCCACAGCCACTCAAGAAACGACAGATACGCTGATTAACATAAGTTTCAGCGTAGAATTCGTCCGAGTATGATTATAGGGGATAATTTTTCAGAATTGGAGATGCAAAAGTACTGAATATAGCGGTGGCAAAAAGTACCAAATATTTTGCCCAAAAGTACCTTAAAATGGAGCTTGGTCAGGGGAAACAAACTCCGGCAGCAGTAGAAAAAGCGAATTC
>JBFGLD010001240.1:0-2347 GCA_041576335.1 Anaerolineae bacterium
GGCACCTCGATGTCGGCTCGTCGCATCCTGGGGCTGGAGTAGGTCCCAAGGGTTGGGCTGTTCGCCCATTAAAGCGGTACGCGAGCTGGGTTCAGACCGTCGTGAGACAGGTCGGTCTCTTTCCGCTGCGGGCGTAGGTGATTTGAGAGGGGTTGCCCCTAGTACGAGAGGACCGGGGTGAACCGACCGCTAGTGTGCCAGTTGTTTCGCCAGAAGCATTGCTGGGTAGCTACGTCGGGCAAAGATAACCGCTGAAAGCATCTAAGTGGGAAACTTGCCTTAAGATGAGATCACCGTCCGGTTTTAATCCGGGAGAGGCCACTGGTAGACGACCAGTTTGATAGGTGGCATGTGCAAGTGCAGCAATGCATTCAGCTAAGCCATACTAATGGCCGAAGGCTTAATCTTTTCAACGTGTTGCTTCCGCAATTGAATTTATTCGTTCTATTTGGTTTTTAGGGTATTACCCTCGTTCATTGTGAATTGTGAGTAAAAGTAATTTATCGCTTTTGAGATCCGTAATTCACAATTGAACATCTATATGATGTATTATTTATTAAAAGAGTCTTCTTGGTAATTATAGCGGTGGGGGTACACCCGGCTCCATCCCGAACCCGGCAGTTAAGCCCACCAGCGCCGATGGTACTTGAGGGGCGACTCTCTGGGAGAGTAGGTCATTGCCAAGAAGACTTTTTTGTTTTCCTTGCTCTATCGTTGTTCCCATGCTACAATAAACTTCAGATTTGATCCTGTCCTCATTAGCTAATAACGTGAACCCCACTATTTTTCGAGAATTTAGTGTCAGAGGTGTTGCCAACAGAGACCTGAGCGATGATGTCGTGACCGTCGTTGGGCGCGCTGTTGGCATCTTCTTTAAGCGTAACGGTGTCACGGCTCTGGTCCTGGGTAGGGATGTTCGCCGTAGCTCGCCGCGCATTAGCCACGCGCTCATTGAGGGCCTGTTACAGGTTGGTATTGAGGTAACTGATTTGGGCGTTGTGCCCACTCCCGTCCACAATTTTGCCACGGATTTTTACCGGGCCGGTGGTGGGGTAATGGTAACAGCCAGCCATAATCCGGCGGCGTATAACGGCTTAAAAATTCGTGACGAACACACCCTGCACGGAGACGATTTGCGGCAAATTTATCATCTCGCGGCCCAGGACCAAGACCAGCCTTTAACTAAATTCAAAACCTCAGGTCGGGGCCAACTTCTTCAAACGGATCCCCTCCCCGTCTACACTGAGCAGATAAAAAAACAAGCCCATTTTCAACACCGGTCCGCAGCAGGTAAGCGGCTCAAGGTTGTTGTTGATGGCGGTAACGGAACCAACGGGCCGCTCGTATCCCAACTGCTGCGTTCACTGGATATGCAGGTCGTCGAATTGTATTGTGAACCGGATGGTAAATTTCCCAACCGGGATCCTGACCCAACGGCGCCGGGTGCACTCGACCAGTTGTCGGCCCTCGTGCGGATGGAAAAAGCAAACCTGGGCTTGGCTTATGATGGTGATGGCGACCGGCTGGTGTTGGTGGACGAGCAAGGTGGCCGAGTCTTAGGCGATAAGACCCTGATGATTCTAGCCCGTGATATCTTACGTCGAGGCCCAGCCAAAATTGTATATGAGATTTTGTGTACTCAAGCCCTGGCTGATGATATCGTTGCCCACGGCGGAGAGCCGGTACTGACCCCCTCTGGTTACGCCTTTGTACACCAGGCAATGCTTCGGCTGGGAGCAGCGCTAGGGGGCGAACTTTCGGGCCACTTATTTTTTAATGAGCCGAATTTTCGCTTTGACGATGCGATTTTGGCGACCATCAAGCTCCTTAATATCGTGTCGTCCTGTGAGCGTCCGGTGTCGTCAATCGTAGCTGAGTTACCGGCTTATCACTCCTCACCGCAAGTACGGATCCCTTGCCCCGACTCGCTTAAAAGCCAAATTGTTGAGCGCGTGAGAGCAGCCTATGAAACCGACTACAAAGTAGATACCCTCGATGGGGCTCGAATCCACTTCGAGAACGGTTGGGCTATGGTCCGCCAATCGAATACACAGCCCGTGATTTCAATGCGTTTTGAAGCTCGCAGTGCCGAGCAGCTTATAGCAATTCAGACCGAAGTACAATCTTTCGTCGAAACTGAACTAAGGCGGCAAACAAGCGGATATTATGAGCAATAAATTAACTCTAGCTGAGGCAACCCTACGTCAAGAAATTAACCAGAAGTGGATTGACGCCGGCGTGATCATGATTGATCCGGCGACTACGTACGTTGACACTGAAGTAGAAATAGGCCAAAACACGGTCCTTTATCCGAACACATATCTTCTGGGTAAAACAACGATTGGCC
>JBFGLD010001241.1:0-2347 GCA_041576335.1 Anaerolineae bacterium
CGTGGTATCTGCAAAGGGATGTTGGCCGGTTAGGATTTCAAACAGCATCACGCCCAGGCTATAAATGTCCGTTTGGGGCGTGAGCGGCTCATCGTTGGCGGCTTCTGGCGCCATATAGGCCGGTGAGCCTAGGACAACCCCGGCCTGGGTTTGTGAGGCCGACCGAGGGGTGGCCACGGCTTTAGCAATGCCAAAATCGGTCAAGTAGACATTGCCCCCCTCATCCAGCAGGATATTGGCCGGTTTCAAGTCTCGATGAATGATCCCTCGCTGGTGGGCCAGCATCAGGGCAGCGGCAATTTGGTCCAGGAGTTGGGCCGTGGCCTCCGGACTCCACGGCCCATCTTTGAGGGCATCTTCCAGGCTGCCCCCTCGCAGCCAACGCATCACCAGATAAGCCCCGTCCGGCTCCCGCCAGTAGTCATACAGGGGCACAATGTGGGGGTGTTCCAACTGGGCCACCAAATGGGCTTCGGCCTCAAAGCGGCGAATGAACTCAGGCTGGTTGGCAAACTGGGGCAAGATGGCCTTGATGGCCACCTCGCGCCGCACCTGGGGTTGGTAGGCCCGATAGACCTCGCCAAAGCCGCCTGCACCTATGAGCTCCTGCAACTCATAGCTTTTGATAAGCTGCCCTTGCTGCCCCTCCGACTCCAGGCGGATCCGTTCGGCCAACGCGGTGGTTTCCACACTGGGTGGTACGCCCAACTCCTCGCGTAAAATACGCTCGCACTCGCTATATTGGTGTAGAGCTGCCGCCCGCTGACCGGCCCGGGCATAGAGTTCCATTAAGTGGCGATGAGCCGGTTCGTGCAGCGGGTCGAGGGCCAGCCAACGCCGGGCATAGGGAATGGCTGCCTTGAAGTCTTCCTGGGCGCTTTGACCACGCACCAGTCGCTCCAAAGCCTCGGTCAATTCGCGGCGTAGCGTCTCGGTTTGGAAACGTTGCCACTCATCGAATTCGACGCTATCCCGCAGGGTGAAGCCGCTCAAAAAGTCATCCCGATAGAGCGATATGGCCTCACGCAAATGGGGCAGGCAATCGGGGCACACAGCGGCTCCAGTGTGGCCGTGTGTTTGACAAGCAGCCAGCTCGCACCGGAACTGATTGACATCGACCCACAGGTCGGGATTGGAGTCGACACCGATGGTTTCTCGGCTAATGTCCAGCCAGCCATCACCAAGCGCCGTGTTGAGGCTCCAAATATGGTGGCGGAGCGTAGTGCGCGCGCTACTCTGATCCGCTTCCGGCCAAAGCAGAGCGGCCAAGCTATCGCGGCTATGGTTTTCTTTTGTCACCACCAAATAGGCCAGCAGGGCCATCGCCTTGCGGCGCTCCAGTACGACGGGGGTGCTATCGATTTCCAGTTGAGGGAAGCCAAGGAGATTTAATTTTAATTTCGACATCACAGCCTCCTACAAGCCAGCCCAATGACGACCCAGCAGAAGTCGATCTTTGATGCTTAGTATCATAAGCCTTAATCGTTTGGTTGTCATATTCTTCTACGTTGAAATTTGGGCAAAACTAAATTTAGATTTCTCTCAATATAGTCCCTAAACGTTTCAAAAGCGTTTCAAAACAAGAAGCCATCGAGTAACTCGATGGCTTACCTTTCTAAATTGTATGATTTTGTCCCAAAATAGGGCGGTTTTCAAGGGAAGACAACTATCCGCCTTAACGTATATTTACGCACAAAAATTGGTAATACCCTAGAGATGAGTTTTCTTAACTGTCAAACCGAACCAAGTGCGCACTTCAAAATGAAATCGGAACCTGCTCTGTCCATAAAGTCCGCATTACCCGGTCAGAGGGAATAAAAGAGGTCCCCCTTAGAAAGAGGGACCTGCCAAGAAGCACTGTACAGTGATAACCTACGCTCTCCAAGCTTTAACCAGAAAGAGCATCTATGATCCGCTGGGCGGCATCAATCAAGGGCTGGCCTTGTTCCGGCGTAAGTTTTCCAGCGTTGATAAATGCCTGCACCTGATTGATGAAGGCCCCAAGTTGGTTGATAGCCGGTCCTGGTTGTTCTTGGTCCAGTTTTTTGATGACATTATCAAGTTTGCTCAACAAGGCATTGCCGTTCCCATCATTCAGGACACCGGCGTCGATTAAGCCTTGAACAAGCTCAACCAGGGTGGTGACGGCCTCTTGAGCGGTAATCACAATGACGGTTCGGACGACCTGGGCTGCGTTGCCCGATGAGTCTGAAACGTCATAGGTGACCAGATAGGTTCCGGCGGTTGAGGTATCCACTACGCTGCCATCAATCACCAGATCAGCGGAAAGGTCTTCCCCGGAGTTGTCGGTGACCGTTGCGCCGAGTTCGATGTAGCTTTCACCTTC
>JBFGLD010001242.1:0-2343 GCA_041576335.1 Anaerolineae bacterium
CAATCACGACAACCTGGTGCTGGTATGTCTCTCGAATAATTCAGTCACCAAACGCGGGGTGGTGCAGCAAGTAATAAAATGGGCGCTGGATATTCTGGAGCAGATGCCGGAAGAGACCATCTACCTCATCCCGGTGCGGTTGGAAGAATGCTCCGCGCCTGACCAGTTAGCGGACTTACACTGGGTAGATATATTCGAGCCGGATGGCTTTGAATATCTCACCCGGGCTTTGGATTATGAAATCGGCCAACGACAAGCAGCCCCGGAACCACCCCCCCAGCCGGTCATAACTGAGAAGCCACCCTCACCAGACGTCAAAGTAACAAAACCAAAAAGCGTAAAACCATCAGAGCCATCACCCCCCAAACACCCGAAAATCATCAAGACCTCTGCCGTGGACAACCAGGCCACTGCTCTAATTGACCTCAACGAGTGGGGCGTAAGGCCGGAGCTACCCGCCTGGATTTTGCCCTATCTGAATGATAATTAGAAGGTGAAGTATTGATGGATGTCATCGTCGGTTTATTATTTTTATTATCGTTATCCATTTTTCCTCTTCTTCTTGTTTATTGGCTATTTCTTCCGAAAAAACCGTTTAGACAGCAGGTTGGAATCTTAATTGGTACGTTCATTGTCACGTTTGTAGCAATGGTGTTGATAATGGGTTATTTGCTTTCGTCCTATTCTGGGCCCCCGCCTGCTGCTATGACAGAGCCATCTGTCAAGGAAACTCAGACCCGAATGCCAATGGCCCAACCTCCAACCCACACTCCGACTGCTACGGAGACTCCCGTGGTAGGGGCCGAACCTCCGACCCACACTCCGGTCGCTACGGAAACTTCAACCCCAACTCCGACCGCTTTATTTCTTGAAACAACCGAAGATACAGAGATTTCTCGTATTGACATTCCCGGACAAATTGAAATTGAGTACCCTGTCAGAATGAGTCCAGGCTCGAGTAATACCGTGTCCGTCTTAATTAGTGCGCTTGTAGAAATTGCGTCGCTTGAGTTCGTAGATTTTTTTAGAGTAACGACGCCGCCTTCCGCCCGACCAGTTATAGGAAAAATAGATATCTATCGAACGAATTTACTCATAGCAGACACAATGCGCGTTGAATTACAGTCACCCACTTTTGAAGTAACCAGTCTACAATCCTCAACCCAACCTGTGAGCATTCACGCTTCTGATGAACGAACCCGCTGGCTCTGGACGGTTAAAGCCCCAACTACAATTGGTGCTCACGTGCTCACCGTCTCGGTTTACCGAGGCAACGAAATCAAGGCTAGTTTGGTAAGAAGTCTACAGGTGGAAGTTTTGGAGTTCACGCCAACACCTCCGCCCCCTCCCGTACCTACGGCAACAACACCACCGGGTCCTCTTATCGACAGACCTGGTGTCGTGGCCATCATAGGAGCTATCGGCCTCATAATGGCAGCTATTATTGGGCTGATTGGCACTTTGGCTATAAAAGGACTTCTACCGCTCAATTTCGGAAGCCGAAAAGAAAACCTAAAGAGAGAAATAGCAAAATTAGAACGTCGCTTACAAGGGCTAAGAGAGAAAAAGGCTGTCACCGGTATTTCTGCTGACCCTAGCTTAGACATTGAGATTGAGGAAATCGAGCAAAGACTTGACGAATTACGAACGGAATTAAACCATTTAGAAAGTAAAGATGCTCCCGCTTCTCCAGAGGATGAGGTATGATAATATGACCGACCTACCCCCTGAACTCGCACACTTTGCATCATTCCTGGATGCCCAACCCGGCCCGGTGCAGGTGGCGTTTCAACACTGTCTGGCTGTGATGATGGTTGAGGCGAGCAAGGCGGAACTGGCTGAAACCAGACCCGGGGAGCAGGGGGCAGTGTGTGTCTTTAAAGCCGCGGCCGGGGATGTATTCAGCGTGGTCAAGCCACAGATTGAGGCTCTGCTTAATGAGGGACGTATCTCTCTGGTGGGATCATATGGCTCGCATCGAGAATATGCGTTAAGAAAAAGCAGATAATAAAAATGATGACCGAAGAAACTACTTTTATTTGGGTCCACCCCCCTAGTTTATCTTATTCACTTCCACAGGGGTTTTTTGAGGGGGGTGCGGTTTAGTTTGTCGCCGAGGCGTTCTTTGAGGTTGTAGATGTCTTCTTCATCCGTCCAGACGAAGTGGAATTCCGGGGATTGGTTGCACAGGGCGGTGTATTCTTTGATTTTTGTACGTTTGCGTTTCAGGTAGGCTTGGCCGTCGCCGCCGAAGTGTTCCAGGATGACCAAATGGCCCTTGCCGTCGTCGAGTACGAAGTCCGGTCTGTATCGCTGGTCGTTGATAAACAGCGGGGTTTCGTA
>JBFGLD010001243.1:0-2343 GCA_041576335.1 Anaerolineae bacterium
CCGCGCTACTTCCTGAAGAAAGGTTGGCTTGTCGGCAAAATGAGCAGGGGACTCGATAGACCAGACCATCGAAAAAGACGCGTCTGCCAGAGGAATCCGTTGAGAATTCCCCATGCCAAACCGTACTTGGGGCCAGACCAATTCTGTCTGCGAGTTCTCCATGGCTCGACGCGCATTGTAGGGAGTAATATCAATTCCAACGACCTCCAGGCCGTATCTTTTGAAGGCATGAATCGCTGCGCCACCCCGGCCCGAAGCAACATCTAGCAGCCGCCGGTCGGCTGCGTGGGGGCTAGCGGCGTGTAAATCAACTAACCCATCTGCTAAACGATTAATCAAGCGTCTGTGACTGTTCACGTGCAAGTGATACTGGCCCGGTTTGGAGTAACCAACGTTAAGATAAGTCTCCATATCTGACCATTGGCTCAGATAAAGATACAGGTCTGCGTGGGGATTGCTGTAGCTATATTGACCCTGGACGTCACTTACGTCCCACGTGAAATTTTTTACCTCGCGGGCCGCCACTTGAGCCGGATATGGGATTGCTTGATTGTCGTGTTTAAACATGAAAGACCTGGTTGGTTTGTTGTTACCGCTATTAAGGCGAGGCGCTAAAGGTTAAATAACTCAAGCTGCCACCGCGGCTGCCTGTGTTGAAGCTATTAAGCCAAAAAAACGCAGAAAAATGTCCGGCACAAACCCGTGTCGTACTGCCCGCCCCAGTCAATTAAGGGTAGCAGCCAGGGTAAGTATAACGATTATCCGGTGTCAGGGCAATTAGCAGGGCGTCCTCATAATGTTGGATGATTTAAGGGGTTGACATGTGAATTGTTGCATGCTATGATACCAGCATCACTTCTCGGAGACGTCCAATGCAAAAGCGAAACCGTCATATAATAGAAGATCAATCCAAGGTAAAGGTTATTGCCCAAGCTGACGACCACACGGCCGATAAGGTTCGGTTTACGGTGCTCGCTCTCTTTTTTGCGGGCATTTTTTATATCTTTGGTAACAACCTATGGCTCGCATTGACTGGAGGCTGATTTAGTAATCATTATCGAACTTAACAGGGCGCGGCCAACCGGTTGCGCCCTTTTTTTTTGGTTTAAATTTGTCGCAAATAGTGAGAAAGACTAAGATAAGTCTCCTTCGTGATACCTCATTTTTCAGGAGATTCGTATGCTCAAGCAACTCGAAGCCTTAGCCGGAGTGGCTCGCACCGAACTGGAACAGCTAGAAACGGGTGACGCCCTTGGGACGTGGCACAGCAAATACATCGGTCGCAAAGGTGAAATTCCCCAAATGTTGCGTCGGGTGGGTGAACTAGCCAAAGAAGAGCGACCAACATTTGGACAGCGGGCCAACCAACTCAAACGAGAGCTGGAGGCGGCCTACGAAGAGAAGGCTGGCGCGATCAAAGCGGCTGAGATGGAGCAAAGTCTGGCCATAAGTGCCTTGGACGTTACTCTGCCGGGGCGGCCGACTGCTCGCGGGCGGCTACACCCCAGTACCCAAACGCTGCGCCGAATCTACCAGATTTGGGCTGATATGGGTTTTCAGATTTATCGCAGCCGTGACGTCGAAACAGACGAAATGAACTTTCAACTGCTCAACTTCCCGCCGCATCATCCTGCCCGCGAAATGCAGGATACATTCTACACCACCAATCCCGATGTTCTATTGCGAACCCACACCTCACCCGGACAAATAAGGGTAATGCGTGAATATTACCCTGAACCCATCCGGGTGATTTTGCCCGGAATGTGCTACCGTCATGAGCAAATTACGGCCCGCTCTGAAATTCAGTTCTATCAGGTTGAGGGCCTGGCTGTAGGGCGCGGTATTCGCTTTAGCGATCTGAAAGGCACGTTGATCAATTTTACGAACCGCCTCTATGGTCAAGGTCGGCCGGTACGGTTTCGAACGAGCCACTTCCCCTTTACCGAGCCGTCGGCCGAGATGGACGTACAATGTTTTTTGTGTGATGGCCAGGGCTGCCGGGTTTGCAAATATAGCGGTTGGTTGGAGATATTGGGCTGCGGCATGGTTCATCCTAACGTGCTGCGCAACGGGGGGTATGATCCCCATCAGTTCAGCGGTTTTGCCTTCGGCATGGGTCCGGAGCGAATTACGATGCTCCGCCACGGCATCGAAGACATCCGCTACTTTTGGAGTAACGATCTGCGGTTTTTAGAACAGTTCTAGTTATTGTCCTCTGCCGGTAAGCTTGTGTAATCTGGATTACAGAATAGATTCGCTAACTTGTATCTGTAGGGTTGCTTACTAAAAAAGTAACTCACTTTTAATAAAATGGTCATCGTGCTTGGCGATTTATTCTATTTC
>JBFGLD010001244.1:0-2332 GCA_041576335.1 Anaerolineae bacterium
ATCCTCCGGCGTTCCGACCCGCTTGAGCAAGGAATTTTCAATGGCCCATCTCTTCTTTTTCGGGGTGGCGTTGTCCGGAAGTAAAACTGTGCCCGGGGCAATGGCGTTGACCCGCACATACGGGGCCAGTTCGGCGGCCATTACCCGGGTCAGGGCCACCAGGCCGGCTTTGCTGGCTGCGTGGTGGGCAGAGTTGGGCCAGGTTTGAAAAGCCGAGAGGTCCGTTATGTTGATAATGATACCCGACTTCTGCTTGAGCATAGCGGGAGCGACCGCCTGGGAGCAAAGAAATGGGCCGGTTAAATTTACCGTCAGGGCTGTGTGCCACGCCTCCGGGCTAATCTCCAGAAATGGCGTCGACAGCCAGATTGAAGCGTTATTAACCAAAATATCGATGCGGCCGAACTGCTCGAGCACCCGTTCCACACAGGCCCGAGGCTGATCCGGCTGCCGGACATCGAGGGGCAAGGCCAGGCATTTCACCCCTTTATTTTCAATTTCAGCCCGGGTTTCGGACCAGGGTTCGTCATCATTGAGATAAGTAAAGGCGATATGGGCACCTCTTTTGGCCAGGGTCAAGGCCGTGACTCTGCCAACACGCATCGCCGCCCCGGTTATCAGGGCTACCCTATTCTTGATGTCCACCTGCAAATCTCCCTTTCACAGCTCGGATAATACGTTGTGAATTTGCTAAAGCCGGTTATAATAGTTGTATGATCATCTATCCAGTCGCAGTCACAGAGTCGCTTTTGCAAGAGATCACGAAACGCGTTGTTGAGAATTTTAACCCGGATAAGATCATTCTTTTTGGTTCTTACGCTGCCGGAACCTCGCACGCGGAAAGCGATATAGATTTATTAGTAATTATGCAGAGCGAAGGCTCCTCTATACAACGAGCAGCGAACGTCAAGAAAGTTTGTCGCCCCCGCTTTGTACCTATGGACGTTTTGGTTAAGACCCCAGAAGAAGTAGCCCGGCAACTTCAGCAGGGGAATCTCTTTCTGCAGCAGATATTAGCTGAAGGTAGAGTCCTATATGAACGTCACGCATGAGGTATTACATTGGACTCGCAAAGCCGAAAGCGATTTGGCGGCAGCCTATCTACTAGCTGAAAGCGAGCAGTCATTTCCAGATCAAATCGGTTTCTTTTGCCAACAGGCCGCCGAAAAATATCTCAAAGCCTTTCTCATTGCTTCCGGTCAAATTCCCCCTCGTATCCATGACATCGACGCATTGCTAGATATCTGCGCTACGATAGATGTTACTTTCGATCAATTACATCGAGAGGTTGCAGGACTCACTGAGTTTGCCGTCATTTTTCGTTACCCCAGTGAGTGGAGCGATATTCCATCCGCCAATCAAGCCCTAATCCAAGCCGAGAAAGTACGAAGTTTGGTTCAGCAAAAATTGGATCTTGCAAACTTATCAGATACCTAAATTACTACTCACTCTTCTCATTCTGATAGCTTTGTTTGCCAGGCCATAGCTTAGCCAAACCGGCCCGCTTCAGCAAGCGGCCGGCGGCAGCGCGACACTCGGCCAACAAGGCTGTTTCATCCAGAACCATAACCCGACCGGCATCGAGCAAAATATGTCCATCTACGATAACCGTATGCACATCGGGGCCGGTAGCGTTGTACACCAGCGCACTGGCCGGATGGTGAACCGGCATCGAGCGGGCAGTATTGAGATTAATCAGGGTCAGATCGGCCCTAGTCCCCGGTGCAATTCGCCCCAGGTCCGGCCGGCCCAACAGCCGGGCCCCGACTGTGGTGACCATGTGCAACACCTCCAGCGGTCGAAGCACGGTGGCATCACCACTCGAAACCTTGGCCAACAGCACGGCTATCTTCAGCGTTTCCAGCAGATCTTGTGAATTATTTGAGGCCGGCCCGTCGGTACCCAGGGCGACCGGGATGCCGCGCTCCAGCATCTGCCGAACCGGGGCGCCCCCTGAAGCCAAATACATGTTGCTCACGGGGCAGTGTACGACGATGGCTCCGCTGGCGGCAAGCAAATCTAATTCGGCTTCATTGACCTGTACACAGTGTACCACCTGGAAGTCGGGGCCGAGGACGTCTAACCACTGCAGCCACTCGATCAGGCGCTGCCCATTTCGTTCGCGCATTAATGCAATCTCGTCATAAACCTCGGCCACATGCATATGGGTCACCATACCCCACTCGCGGGCCAGGGCAACCGTACGACGCATCGTGTCATCAGAGCAGCGCCAGGTTGCCAGTGGACCAAAACCGACCGTAATCCGACCCCCGGCGCTTTGATGCCAGCGCTCACGCAGGCGGGTCATCTCGGCAATGATGCTTTCTGGGTC
>JBFGLD010001245.1:0-2330 GCA_041576335.1 Anaerolineae bacterium
CGCTTCATTGTCTCTTCGCTCCTTTTATTTACTATATTGGTGTCCATCTGAAAATACGGTTATGGAATAAGGTTCCTTTTTCAGAGAGACGTTTGACAGGAGAAATTGGCAGTACGCGGATAAGAGTTTTTTGAGGTAGCAGTCACCTCCTTACCCTTCATGAACTTTCTCGGAAAGTATTTGACCTCCAAACGACTGGACTTATCGCGATACGCACGATCTCACCCGGTCTGTATCGCGTCTTCCGTCTAATTTGAAGGCAATTATTATTTACTTTCGAGAACTCTAAGCATAAATACGCTCTAACGGTTGGCCCTTCCTCGAAAGAGAATATGGGAATGAAAAAGAAACAAAACTGGAGTCGAATAGTGGACACATTGACAAGAATTTGGAATTTTAGACAATTTAGTGAAGCAAGGGGAAGAGCAACGTGATTGGAAATACCCGGCAAATTGGACTGATCCGGGCCCTGCAGACTGATATATCAGTCATATAGCAGCCATGATCATTTCACTATAAGAGATATTACCACAAAAGTCAAATTTTTTCGAAGTAAGAGCCGAATTTCCGCCCGTCGATGCTCAACCCGCCGGTTTTCGTGTTTCAACGGGCTATAGTAAAATCATCTGCATCATGGGGGCAGGCTTACGTCAGTCATTCGTCATAGTTTTTGGTCTAATCGTCGTCGGGCTTGTATCGGCCTGCACCGTCGGGAAACTGGACCGGGCTCCACAAACGCTCAAAATCGGGTTAGTCGCTCCTTTTGAGGGGTTGTACCGGCCTTTGGGTTACGAAGCGTTGTTTGCCGTTAAATTGGCCGTGCAGGAGCGGAATGTAAGTCAAGGGATTAACGGTTATCGCGTAGAATTGGTAGCGCTCAATGATTTTAATGACCCCATTGAAGCCGTGGCTCAGGCCAAGGCGCTCGTGGCCGATCCCGGCGTGTTGGGTATAGTAGGGCATTTGTCATCAGCAACGACGCAAGCTGCCGTGCCGACGTACGGGGCGGCCAAGCTGGCAGTTAGCATACCGTGGACTGTTGGGGCCATTCCGGATGAGCGTACGGCGGGCCTGGTAAGGGTGGCGGCTGATGAAGCGGAGACGTTGGCCTATCTCGATCTGCTCGGACTCGAGCAAGGATTTGAGAATATTGTTACGCTAACGGAGCCCAATCTTGATGCAGTTTCTCTCGAAACGGAGGCGATAAAATTAGCGTCCGATGGCGTGACAGCCGGGATGATTATTTTGGCGCTGGCCGAAGCCAACTATTCTCTGCCGCTGTTTGGTCAGGTAGATGTTGGCAGTTCACAGGTAACCGAGGTAGCCAAAGCGGCGGCGAACGGCTTAATCTTTGTGTCACCTGCCCCGGCACCCATTGATTTACCGGAGTCGACCGCTTTCATTGAGGCCTATCAATCACTGGCGGGGTTTCCCCCGGGGCCACGGGCTGCCCTGGCTTACGATGCTACCCACATATTGTTGGACTCAATTGAACAGGTTTCGCTGAAGAATGGCAGCCGACCGACCCGAGCCGAAGTGAGTGCTGCCATCGCCCAGGTCAAACGACTCGGTCTGACGGGAAATATTGCTTTTGACCGGCTCGGGCGGCGCCTTGAGGCGCCGGTGTGGATCTATCAAATCGTCGATCAACGATATCCAGGCCGGCTGATCGCGCCTTAATTATAATTTTTAAAGAAATTCAAACAGAAATCATACTTTTTTGTGGTATGATCATGTTTCAATACAGCCTTTAGAAGTAGTCAGTCTTGACGGCTTTCGTATTTGTCTGTGGGCGCAGTTCATATTTTCTTAATACGTTTTTTAACATTCGCTTTATAACATAAGCATTTGGAATAGATGGCGGATTTGAGAATTGCGCCGGTTTAGCTCATCATCCGGCGTAATTGATGTACTTGTCAAAATCCCCAAATTTCTGAACTTTATCTGTTTCAAGTTCAACAAAGATGCCACGATCATGCGACTTTTAATGCTTTCTTGGGAATATCCACCAAATGTAGTAGGCGGGCTTGGCCGGCATGTGGCCGAACTTGCCCCTGCCTTGGCCCAACAGGGAGTGAATGTCCACGTTGCAACGCCAACCTCCAGCATTGTTCAGACGGCCACAGTTGTTGAGGATGGCGTTACGGTTCACCGCGTATTTGCGCCGGCCCTTAACATGCAGGCCGAGATTTTCGAACGTGTTACGGCCGTTAATCGGACCCTCAAAAATTACGTTTTCCAAAACGGAGAGGTTTATGACCTGGTTCACGTACACGATTGGTTAACCGGCTTTGCCGGGATCGAGCTGCAACAAACGTGGGGTTGTCCGC
>JBFGLD010001246.1:0-2328 GCA_041576335.1 Anaerolineae bacterium
AGCGCATATAGCTGAGACCACCCTGGTACATGAGATCAACAATGAGCTTCATTTCGTGTAGACACTCAAAGTAGGCAATTTCCGGCTGGTACCCGGCCTCGACCAGGGTATTAAAACCGGCTTCGATCAGGGCGCTAACGCCCCCACATAGGACGGCCTGCTCACCGAACAGATCAGTTTCGGTCTCTTCGGCAAAAGTGGTTTCAATGACCCCGGCCCGGGTGCAGCCAATTCCTTTAGCATAGGCCAACGTGAGGGCTTTGGCCTGGCCGGTAGCATCTTGTTCTACTGCCAATAGGGCCGGCGTGCCTACACCTTCCGTAAAGAGCTCTCGTAACCGATGCCCCGGAGCCTTAGGTGCAACCATACTCACGTCAACATTTTTTGGCGGGACAATTTGCCCGAAGCGGATGTTAAAGCCGTGGGCGAACATAAGCATATTGCCCTCTTTTAGATTCGCGGCTAAATGATGTTCGTAAATGCTGCGTTGGGCGGTATCAGGCGCAACCACCATAATGATATCGGCTTCGCTGCTTGCTTCGGCTACGCTCTTGACTGGCAGCCCGTCTGCTTTAACCTTGTCTCGGCTCTGGCTGCCTTCATGCAGTCCGACCCGGACATCCATACCATTGTCTTTCAAGTTAAGAGCGTGGGCGTGTCCTTGGCTGCCGTAACCAATTACGGCAATTTTTTTGTCGTCAAGTAGCGATAGGTTGGCATCACGGTCATAATAAATCTTTGCCATGCTTTAGTACTCTCCTGTTTCTTATAACTTTAAAGTATGCTTATTCTTATTTCTGGCCGTTAGCGCCATTGCTGGCCGAAGCCATGGAACGTGGTGTAACTACCCCACGGGTCATAGCGACCTTGCCGGTGCGCATAATTTCGATGATCCCGAATGGCCGCAGCACTTCTATGAACGACTCTATTTTTTCGGACTCACCGGTGACTTCCGCGATCAGCGTGTCCGTGGCTACATCCACGATGCGGGCCCGATACATTTCGGCCACATCCATGACCTGGCCTCGCGTTTTTGCATCCGCCGCCAATTTAACGAGTGCGGTTTCGCGAACTACGCATGGCGTTTCGGTCACATCCTTCACCTCGATTACGTTGATCATTTTGAGCAAATTGGTACGGATAACGTTACGCCGCAAATGTTCTTCTTCGTCGGTGACGATGGTCATGCGGCTCACTCCAGGCGTTTCACTATGGCCCACGGCCAGGCTTTCGATATTGAAATTACGCCGGCGAAACAGGCTGGCGACTCTATTCAACACGCCTGGCTTATCTTCAACTAAAGCGATCAAAGTTTGTTTCATGATATGTTTCCTCCTACATTTCCATATCTTCAAAGCGTTTGTGAGGGCGACGAATCATAGCGTGCAGGTCAGCTCCCGCCGGCACCATGGGGTAGACCATATCGTGCTGCTCAACCACAAATTCGATCAGTACCGGCCCATTATAAGCGCGAGCTTTTTCCATCGTCGGCAGGACGTCTTCAAGGTTATCAACGCGATAGCCGGGCATGCCGTAGGCCTCAGCTAATTTAACATAATCAGGACTTGAGATGGGCGTTTCGGTGTAGCGTGCTTCGTAAAAGAGTTGCTGCCATTGGCGCACCATGCCCAGATAGCCATTGTTGATAATGGCAATGTTGATATTAGCCTTTTCCTGGACGGCGGTAGCCAGCTCCATGATGGTCATCTGAATACAGCCGTCCCCTACAATGACCCAAATCTCTCTGTCCTTGACGTGAAAGCTTGCCCCAATCGCTGCCGGCAGGCTAAAACCCATTGTTCCTAGCCCACCGGAGGTGCTTAGCGTGAAGGGGCTTTCGTGATCGTAATACTGGCACTCGAGCATTTGGTGCTGTCCCACGTCTGTTACGACAAAAGCATGCCCTTTGGTACCTTCCCAAATTTTACGAACGGCTTGAGCCGCCAATAAGGTTGGCGTATCGAACTGTAAGATATCTCTTTCGTTGGCATCTTCCTGCCAGTCCGAAATTTTACGCAGCCAACTCGAGCGGTCGTGGTTTGTGATGCGAGGGTTAATCTGCCGTAGAACGGTGCCCAGGTCGGCGTGAATACCTACGTCGACCCTGACATTTTTATGGATTTCAGAGGCATCGATCTCGATGTGGATTTTTTTGGATTTGGGAGAATAGGTCTTCAAATTGCCGGTGACGCGGTCATCAAAGCGCAGTCCGCATGCGATCAGCAGGTCTGCTTCCTGAATAGCGTGGTTTGCCCAAGCACCACCGTGCATGCCCATCATCCCGAGGTTCAAGGGGTGGCTGGCTGGCAGGCAGCCAATGCCGAGCAG
>JBFGLD010001247.1:0-2327 GCA_041576335.1 Anaerolineae bacterium
AGATTGATCAACACCTGGCGCAGCGTGCGCTGGCCGGCGCGCACGTATTGGGGCACATCAGCCGCCCACTCAACGCGCAGCTGCAAACCCTTGTTGGTCGCCGACAGGCGGAACATCTCCTCCAGGTCCCTCAGTAGATGATACAAGTCAAAGGCCTGCTCGCTGAGGCTTACCCGGCCGGCTTCAATCCGGGCCATCTCTAATACATCGTCGATCAGGGTCAGCAGGTGCTCCCCGCTGCGGTCGATGACCGCCAGCTTCTCCTGAAGGTTGGGAGACGTATCCGAATCGCGCCCCATAAGTTGGGCATACCCCAGGATCGTGTTTAACGGCGTGCGGAGCTCGTGGCTCATGTTGGCCAAAAAGGTACTCTTAGCCCGGTTGGCGGCTTCGGCCTGATACCGGGCCAACTCCAGCTCGTGAGTTCGCTCGGCTATCAGCGCCTCCAGTTGATGCTCTCGCTTTTGAGCACTGCGCCGCTGCCGGGCAAAGCCACCGGCCACCAGGCCCACGAGCAGCACGATTACAGTGCCCCGAAAATAGGAGGTTTGCCACCAGGGCGGGGTCACCGCGATCTTAATCGACCGGCCTGCTTCGTTCCAGACCCCATCGTTGTTGGAGCCGGTTATCCTAAATACATACTCACCCGGATCCAAATTGGTGTAGGTCACAAACCGACGGTCATAACCCACCTCGTTCCACTGGTCTTCGAAGCCCTCCAATTTGTAGCGATAGCGGTTCTTCTCCGGAACAGAGAAATCGAGCGCCGCAAACTCAAAAGATATGACCCGATCCTGATAAGACAGAACCAGTTCACCGGTTTCGTTAATGGCTCGCTGTAGTACTGAGTCACCCCCAATGGGCACGGGCTCATTCGCCAGCCGAAAGTCCGTGATCACGATCGGTGGAATGTGGCTGTTGTCCTGAAGATCGGCCGGATAGAAGGCATTCAGACCGTTGACGCTCCCGAAGAACATCTGGCCGTCGCTGCGTCTAAATGCAGCATTTGAGTTGAACTCACTGCCCTGCAACCCGTCACTCACGTCGTAATTTTTGAAGGTTTCGGATTGTGGATTAAACCTCGATATGCCACCAGATGTACCCAGCCACAGATTTCCCTGTTCATCCTCTAATATCGCGGCGATAGAGTCGCTCGGCAGGCCCTCTTTTTCGCCATAATAGGTAAATTGCCCTGTTGTCCGGTCAAAGCTGTTGAGTCCGCCCCCAAATGTTCCAATCCACAATGTTCCGGCCTGATCCTCCCGGATCGCCAGGACCCCATCGCGACTCAAGCTAGTAGGGTCATTGGGATCGTGCCGGTAGCGAATAAATCGTTTCGTCTCCCGGTCAAAGCGGTTGAGCCCGCCACTTTCAGTTCCAACCCAGAGGTCGCCGGCGCGATCTTCATAAATTGTCCAGACGACATTGTGGCTCAGGCTGTTTGCATTATCAGGGTCATACAAATAACGGGTAAATTGCCCGGTCTCTCGATCGAAGCTGTTCAGTCCACCGATGGTGGCAGCCCAGAGCGTACCTGTCTGATCTTCAAGGATTCGCACGACAGTATTGTGGCTCAGACTGTTGGGATCGTCAGGGTCGTGCCGGTAACGGGTGAACTGCTCCGTCTGCCGGTCAAAGCGATTTAACCCGCCCACCGTGCCAAGCCAAAGGTGGCCCGCTTTGTCCTCATAGATATCCCGGACACTATTGTTGCTCAAGCTATGGGGATCATCGGGATCGTGCAAGTAATGGATAAATCGTCCCGTCTGCCGGTCAAAACGGTTGAGTCCTCCGCCATTGGTGCCAATCCAATGGTTGCCGGCCCGATCCTCGTGAATGGCCCAAACATCATCACTGGCCAAGCTAGTCGGATCCGCGGAGTCGTGCCGGTAATAATCGAAATTCTGCTTACGGCGATCATAGATGCTGATGCCGCCGCCAAAGGTCCCAAACCAGACAAGTCCGCTGCGGTCTTCGAAAATCGGCACGACGTTGTTTTGAGCCAGGCTATACGGGTCGGTGGTTGTGTTTTGGTATCGGAAAAATCGTTCTGACTTGCGGTCAAAGCGATTGAGCCCGCCGCCGTTGGTGCCGATCCAGAGCTGCCCAGCCTGATCCTCATAGATGGATATGGCTTGATCGTGGCTGAGGCTGTGGGGATCTTCAGGGTCGTGCCCATAACGGCTAAACTGTTCCGTCTCTTGATCAAATCGGTTGAGGCCGGCGTCCCAGGTTCCGATCCACAGCACGCCGGTCCGATCCTCATAGATGGCATAAGGATTGTTGTTGCTCAGACTATAAGGATCATCGGGGTTGTGCAGGTAACG
>JBFGLD010001248.1:0-2326 GCA_041576335.1 Anaerolineae bacterium
AAGGATACCCGTGCAAAATCGATATTTTTAGAGAGACCTATGAGGAAACAGAACCGGGCTCGGGCTTCTATCAAAAGACTGAGAGAAGTCGGCTGGTTCAAGTTCCTCCCGGAGTGGTCGCTGTTCTCAAAACAAAAGAAGGCGAAATCGAAGTTGAGTACCCTGACTACATTGTCGTTGGTGCGCAGGACGAGGTCTATGCCAATCGACCCACTTGGGTGGAAGAGAATCTTGAATTCGTGGGCTGAGCTGGGTCAGCCAAAGGCTTCAAGGTCTATGCAATTGGCAGCGCTGCACTAAACCATGGTCGAGGTAATCGTCGTCCGTCGGGTGTGCGTTGAGACAAAAGAAATTAATCCGGTAATAGAACCTGGCATAGCGTAAGGCTAAAGCCATCACGCTAAAAGAGCAAAGGACGTTGAAACACCCTAAGAATGGCCTGAAATGGCTAATTTTCCAGCCCGGGCGGGCTGATAACGTAGCGCGAAGCGCTTTGCTCTCTGAGTGCGGCGGTTTTAGTCCCGCACCTCTGGGCAAGGCGACGAGTTTGCCAACAGAATCGGTTCAGCCCCGTGCCACTGAAGGCTATTCCAATACTTTCATCAACGCCCTGCTCAAGCAGGTTAAAGCCCCCTAAAGCAGGCCACAACGAGAAAATAACTCCGCTATATGGCTAAATGCCTGATCGCCATTTTCGAGCGATTCGAGATTGCCGATATCCTGACCTTTAATCATTGCGCCCATTCGATCATCCGTGCCGGTCACGCTGCGGCCCCGGCGATTAGGAATTAAAGGGCAGATGATGCATTCTTGTTAAAAAGAGACAAAAGTCACAGACGTTTATCAGGAAATTTGATATGATATGCTGGAGCGATTCTCGCATGTTGGGGGAAGAAGAACTCCCGTGAGCCGAACAGTAATGAGAGGTTCGACTAACTCAAATGTAGCGACAGTCTGTGACGGTTTCCTAAGCCGGCCTTAGCGATGCTGTTTAACTGGCGTTCTACGTTTGGGATGGGGAGAAGTCGATGTTTAGCCTCCCAAATAACAGTTATTTCTTGTGGTCCGGCCCTGACCATAAGTTCCAAATCTTCTTACTGGGCCTACCGGAGCTGGTGTGGCAAACTCAGCCATTTACCTTAGCCCGCCGCCAGGCCCGGGCTATGCTCTATTATCTGGCCGACGACCTGCAGCCGGTGACCCGAGACCGGCTCAGCTTCTTGCTGTGGCCCGATACCCCCGAAGCCACGGCTCGCCGCAATCTGACCCGCCTATTGAGCTACGTCCGCCAAGCCTTGCCCCAGCCTGATCTGCTGCTGGCAAACAAAACAGCGGTTATGCTAAATCCCGATCTCGTCGGGTCAGACAGCGTGCAGTTCACCAGTTTATGCGGGGTAGATAATTCGACGAGTTGGGAAACGGCCGTGTCTCTTTATCGCAGCCGCTTTCTCGACGGTTTTGCGCTGCCCGACAGCACCGAGTTCGACCAGTGGGTTAGCCAAACCCAGCGACAGTATGAACGAACCTATCTGGACGTTTTACGCAAGCTGATCACGGCCAAAAGCGGCCGGCTTGACCACCCCGCTGCCATCCAATACGCCCAACAGTACCTGGCCACCGACGACCTGGCCGAAGATATCCACCGCCAACTGATTACCCTCTACGCCGCCAATGGCGACCGCAGCGCAGCCTTGCGCCAGTATGAACAATGTGCCATTGTTCTGGAGCGGGAGTTGGGCGTGCCGCCGCTGCCGGAGACCCGGTCCGCCTATGAAGCGGCCCGTGACGGCACCCAGCCGGCCCCGCCGGAACGGCTGCCAAAACCGGACTGGGCTACCTTACCTGGGTTGGACTTACCGCTCATCGGCCGGGATGAGGCCTGGCAGGCGCTGACCGAGGCTTACCGTCGTTACCAAAGCGGGGGCGTCATCTTCATTTCCGGTGAGGCGGGCGTGGGTAAATCGCGTCTGATGGAGGAATTTGCCACGGCCCACAGCGGACTGGTGCTGACCGGCAACAGCCACGCCACCGGCCAGGCCTTGCCTTACCAGCCGCTGGTGCAGGCCCTGCGTCTGGCTCTGCCGCTGCACAAGCGCTGGCGCCATACCCTGCCCATCTGGCTGGCGGAAGTTTCTCGCCTGCTGCCGGAGCTGCGGGCCCACTTCCCCGACCTGCCGCCGCTGGTGGAGGTTGCGCCGCAGCAAGCTCAGGACCGTTTATTCGAGGCCCTGACCGAGGTGTTTGGCAGCCTGGCCGCCGGTTCGGCGCTGTTACTCTGCCTGGATGAGGTGCATTGGGCCGATGAGGCTTCTCTGGGCTGGCTGCA
>JBFGLD010001249.1:0-2323 GCA_041576335.1 Anaerolineae bacterium
CCGGCTGCAGCTGGGCACCCAAAGATGTGGGCTTGTGCCTGAACCTTCATATTACGCTTCGCTCCCATTCGGCGTGCTGTTTTCGAAGTGACTGCCACTCAGGAATCAGGGGCATTACCCCTAACTCCCTTACTGCCTGCCGGGCGGCCAGCCCAACGATGGCTGTATAGGTGGGGTAAGCCAATTCCAACTCGGCCAACTGCTCCACCCACATATCGGCCGCCATCCCTCCGGCCACCAGTTGGACGGCCTCCAAAGCCTGCTCACCCACAATATGCATACCCAAAATGCGATGCGATTCCTGTGACACAATCAGCTTGCAGCCACCTTCGACGTGCCCATCAATCACAGCGCGATCCAGGTCGGTGTAGGGTACCACCGCCACAATGCAGTCACTTTCAACAGTGCGGGCCTCGTCCTCGGTCAGGCCAACACTGGCATATTCAGGATCGGTGAAGCCGCCATGGGGGACAATTTGATGACTGTAGCGTTGGCCTGGACCCAAAACCGCGTTTTCGGCGGCGATGCGGGCCTCGTAACCGGCGCTCTGTACCAGCATCATCCGCCCGTTGATGTCGCCGGCGGCAAAGATATGCGGGGCAGAGGTACGTAGGTAATCATCTACCTGTACGTAGCCACGCTCACTCTGAATATGAGCGGCGGACAAGTTCAACGTGTCCGCATTACCGGGCCAGCCAGAGGCTATGATCACAGCCTCCACTGCCAGCATCCGCGAATGTCCCTGGTGAGAGTACCAAAACTCGAGCAGTTGGCCGGCTCCTGGCGCTTCGATTCGTTCCACCCCGCCAATACCGGTAATAATCTCCAGGCCACGTCTTTGAAAAGCTGCGGCTACCACCTGCGACACCAGCGGGTCTTCTCGGGCCAGAAGGCGCGGGTTCACTTCGAACAGCCATACCTGGGCCCCAAAAGCAGCCAGGACCGAGGCCAACTGGCAGCCCGTGGCCGCACCGCCCACGATGGCGATGGAACGTGGCAAGTACTTGAGCGACCAGATATCCTGATACGTAAGGGCATACTCGCTGCCCGGAAAGGCGATTCGCCGCGCCCGGCCCCCAGCACACAGAATAAATTTCCCGGCTTGCAAGCGACTGCCATTTCCCAGGGTAATGGTATGCTCATCAACGAATTGCGCTTGCCCGGTATTTGTGTAAGCGGTTACCCCGGCTTGTTCGAGATGCGCGATGAGCTGCTTTTTCTGATGCATTTGGTCGACTACGTGCCGAGTCTGCTCCAGGAGCCGGGCAAAGTCCATTTGAGGGGGTTCACCGACCAGACCGTAGTCTGCGAACTGTTCGGCATCCCTGATGAGCCGGGCCGCCTTGGCCAGTACGCGGCTGGGAACACAACCATCATTGGTGCACGTGCCGCCCAGTTGTCCTCGCTCAACCAGAGCGACTCTCGCACCCAACTCACACGCTCTTAAAGCTGCTATGACTCCAGCCGGCCCGCCCCCGATTACGATAATATCGAATTGATAAGATGACATTTTGAAATTTCCTTTTCTCTAGTGGTTCTTGAATTCCTCATTTCCATTGCATTTACCCGTCATTTAGAGTAGAGTCCGTCCTATCGTTTCGCCATTGATACCATCTAATATGAACACCATTCAATCATAAAATCGTTTTCATTTGGTATGAGTCAGCCACACCTCAGGCCATACGTGCAGCCATACAAAGAGAAATACAAGGGCTGGAAGATGGAGAATGGAAGATAGAATGATCCTCTTCAATCCCCTATTTTCAAACTTTTATCCTTTAGCTTTTAGCACGTAAGAAAGCTGACATGGAGGCTCCCACATGGTTTGGACAGTGGCTCAAGCAGCGGCGCAAAGCGTTAGACCTGATCCAGGCCGACTTGGCCCGCTGTGCGGGCTACTCGGTGGTGACCACTCAAAAAATCGGGGCGTAATATCAGATCCGCCCCGATAGGCATCTCTTACTTTCTCCCCACTCGTTAGTCCGGCAGCGGGCCCAGCAGTTCGATCTTGTATTTAGCCGCGGCTGCATCCGGCTTATCCACATCCAGCGGCCCGGCAGGCGGCAGGCTCAGTACCTGCGCCGGCTGGCCCGTTTCAGCAATAAATCGGTCAAAACCGGAGGGCGTAGCCAAGATCAAGAGTCGACCCGGTTGGCTGCCTTCGATTCTAAAGCCATGCGGGATTTCGCGCGGGCCTTACACATAAGTACCCGGTCCGGCCTTGATTTTTTGGTCGCCGCAGAAAATGGTGACCTCGCCTTCAAGCACGTAGAAGGTCTCGTCTTCGGCGTGATGGACGTGAAACGGGGTAGCGTATCCGGGC
>JBFGLD010001250.1:0-2321 GCA_041576335.1 Anaerolineae bacterium
CGCCCTGGTGGCTGGCGAGGTACCCCCCGTGCCGGAAGAGCCGGAGCCGGACGAACTGCCCTTCTGGGCCAACGATGAAGGTTTAACGCCCGACCCCGACCGGCCGGGCTTCACCCTGGCCGGCGATGCCTACAAAGGGAATCCTGAGGCCGATCTGGTGGTGGTTGAGTTTGCTGATTTTCAGTGCGACTCCTGCCGGCGCCATGCCCTGGAAACCCAGCCGACCGTCGATGAGCAGTTTATCGAAACCGGAGAAATTATGTGGGTCTTCAAATCGCTGCCCTTGAAGGAGCATGCCCACGCCCCGGCCGCCGCCGTCGCCGCCGAATGTGCCGGCGAGCAAGGTCAGTTCTGGGACATGCATCAGCTGCTGTTTGAAAATTTGGCGGAGTGGTCTACCGCTACTGACCCGGACTCGGCTCTCATCGACCTGGCCGAACCGTTAGCGCTGGATATGGACCAGTATAGCTTCTGTTTCAACAGCCGTCAGGCCCTGGAACGGATAGTTAACGATATGCACGACGCGCAAGGTGTGGTTGAGCAAACCCCGACCTTCATCTTTCTATCCGGAGGTCGAGGCAGCGTTTCAACAGGCGTTATACCGGCTGATCAGTTTGTCCGCCGGTTGGAGGGGCTGCTTGAGCAGGCAAGGGCCGGAGAGTAGTCCGACAAGATTGCATTGTTAGGAGGTAAAGCCCTCACTCTCGCTCCCAAACCTGGGAGCGGGAGTGAGGGCCAAAAAAATAGAGAGATACCGCTCAACCGCCAAGTCCAGCCGGTATCTCTCCCCAGCAGCATAGCATTGAGAAAGGCTCACGTCTTGGGTCCTTTCTTTCTGCCATAATGCATTTTTATTTTAACCGATAAAGCAGGGAAAGCAAGTATATTTGTCACTCTGTAAACACATTACCAACCAAACCATAGTCAACTCTTAATAAACATTTTTCGGTAACAGTGGAGGGAGCCATGATACGTCTAAGTCGACCACCCCCTAATCTTAAAGGAGAATATTCCGACTGAATATGACAAAACACTACCTGAGAATATCAGCAACTCTTCATATAGGGAGACATAAAAATGATAGAAAATGATTTTAAGCTATCCCGCCTGAGACCGGCGCTGCTGGCCGTAATCTTGGCTCTGGCTATGCTGGTTGGCCTGAAAGGGAGCCACCTGGATGGAACCTCCCCGGATGTAGCCCATGCTGCGCCCGCGGTTGATGCCGGTCTGGTTGACCTCAGCAAGACTGACGTTGATAATCCGGCAATTTCGGTCGACCCCCAGCAGGCCCACGCCGGTAGCGTTGTGCTTCCCCCGGCCCGACCGCCGGCTGACGGCTCCGGCAATGTCGACAGCGTGACCGGTGCCGTTTGTATGCAGGATGTCTACGATGGGTTTGGCCAGGGCGGCTCGCTCAACTGTACAGCCAACGACGTTAGTCTGGCCACAGCCACCAACATCACAATTTTGGATGACGGCTGCGCCTTCCCCGGCGACACAGTAGACTTCACTGCTGACTTTGAAGTTGTCGTCACCGCCGGGTCGCGCCATGACGTCGGCATTAATTCTCGCTTGACGGAGATCCCAATGGCGACGGGGCCCTCACCGGAGCCTGTACGGTCAGCACCCCGGCTTATGGCCCATCCCCCCCCTGGCGCGACCTCGACGCAACAAACGATGACACCACAAACTCGAATGACTTCGGTTATTGTTCGTTCGATGGCGGCGCCACTCTAGCCAGTCCGACCACCCCGTGCGACGGTGGCAGCCCAGCGGCAGGCGATGCCCAATGTGTGGCTGCGCTTGGGGCGGGTGCAACCTGTGAGGAGTTCAACACAAACAGTGCCCAGCTGACGGGACTACAGGACACTTGTGGAGATATCGAGAAGCCCGCTTTTAATCCGCTTTTCCCGACGGTTACACTTTCCGTCACCTGCGTGGACGATGACGGCGACGGCCAGTTGGATCTGCCGTACTGCACCAGTTGGCGACAGCCAGGTGGGAACGAGTTGTGCCTAACACCTCTCGCTGCCTATCCGGGTGCACCGTCCAAATGTAATTGTGACGAAGGATTTGGCATTGCGATCAACGTCCCCGGCCAGATCATCGTTGATAAGGTGACGGATCCCTCTGGCGATCCAACCCTCTTCGACTTCGAACTGACGGACGTGCCCACAGGGACCCTCATTAGCGCCTTCAGTCTGGACGATGATGACGCTCCGTTTGAGAGCCCCGGCTTGGATGCCGGCACCTACAGCGTGACGGAGACGGCCAACCCCAGCTATTCGACCACCGCCACCTGCGACGACGGCAGCGATCCC
>JBFGLD010001251.1:0-2319 GCA_041576335.1 Anaerolineae bacterium
CTTTACGCTTGAGGTCTCGGGGAACCTCGGCGACAATATGCACCAAGGGTTGCTCCTTATTCATAGGGTTGGCCTCCGCTCCGAATGTACAGAGTCTGCAAATGGTCACAAGATAATAACACAGGGAAGGCTGCCACCCGGGCCGGGCCCAAGCCCAGCAGCGCCTCGTTGACCATACTATCACCCACGTGAACATAGCGCAGCAAGCGGCCGTACTGGTCGCCTTCGCTCGTGTCTTTTTCCAGGAGCACGGTTTTGCCCTCGACCGGGGAACGGTCGGCCGTCGGCGAGATCGAGGACGGCGGGCGCCGCTTCGGCCGGCGGCTCCGTGGGTGGGAATTCTGGCATCGCCGTGCTAGCAGGCAAGATTATCCGGGTCGGACTGGGGCCCGGTTCGGGCGAATTGACCTGCAGGGGCGCTGTTGTGTCAGGCAGCCGCGGGGCGGTGGGCAGGGCGCTGAGCTGGGCGAAAGAAGAGACCGCAAACGGCGCAGACGGCGCACAGGGAAATGAGGGCCAGACCCGCGCCGGCGACGGTTAGCTTGCCGGTGGTCGTTTTGAGGAGCTTAGTGAGTTGGGCACGAGACTCGGTCCCTCAATGTGTTGCAGCGCCACGCTTTCCAGAGCCGCCACTTCATAGCGTCATCAATAAGAGCGGCCTGCCTGTCGCTGTCTCACGTGTTCGCGTAAGTCATCCAGTGACTGACCAGTTCGGACCAGGATAACTTCCCGATAGATGTTGATGGCCGACCAGCCGGTGACGTGCATTCCCCAGTCGTTGTATCCCATGCGCTTGCCTTTGAACTTTACAAAGTTGGCATCAACCACTACGGCGCAGAGGTCAGGATGTTTCTTGGTATGGACCTCGTCTCCGGATTTGACCAAACCGGCTTCGAATAACTCCTTCATTCGGATCGGGGCCGACGAACGTCTTGCGTTTTTCGGGGTCGATGACTGCGATAAAACTCGTTTCAGGCCGGCATAGTCATTGAGCAAGCCGCTGACATCTTGTCGGCCCTGTCCGGACACCCAAAGTTCAAGGCGTGTCTTGTCTACGCTTTGATAAAGAGCAATGGGCCAGGTGCCGCTGCCGCTGGGCTCTAACCCCTTTACCCACTCGGCAAAAGTCTCCGTCGAAACCAGCAGCACATTGTCTGGGGCTCCCAGTACCAGAACCAAATAACCGTTGCCCAGAGCATCGATGCGTTCGAAGTATTGCGGGGTGACGCCCAAAAAATATTCAATTTCATCATTCCGCTGATGAGCTTTGGAAAAGCGGAACATCTTTGAAAGCTTTTTTATCGGTTTTTTCCGGGTCAAGGGCGGTGACAAAGCGGGGTTCACCAAAGAGGAACTTAAGGCTCTCAATGTCCAGCAAGTGGTCCTTCAACGCTTCAAAGGCATAAATGGTGAAATAGGCTGAGACGATTGAGAGAGTGGAACCATTCTTAATCTTTTCCTTGAGAAAATCGCCAACTGTTCCCCGGTTCAAGTTATCCCTAATGCCGGACAGTGGGGGTAGTGGATTATTCTGCGCCATGCAATGAGACTCCCGAAAGCTGCCTGCTTTTTTGATAAAATACGCTACCCGGTTTGACCGGGTCAGGTCCATATGCTACCATATCGCCACAACAAAACAGTGGGCCGGTTGATACAACCCGGTCTATAAAATCTACAGAGGACCCCCGCAGCGTTTGGCGACCGTGGGGGTCTTTTCTTATTGTATCACGGCTGGGGGGTAGTAACAATAGGATTAAATTCACTTAGCCCCAGCCAGGTATTACCTCACTCGCAGCTCGCCGCCGGTCTGGCGATTGATGCTGTCGATCCGTTGGCCGATGTCGCCGGATTGGGCCTCGGCCAGAGCGAAGACACCCCGGCTGACCCGCCGAAAGCGGGCGTTGGGGCGTTTTGTATCCACGTCGAGCCGGGAGCCCATAGTGGCTTCGGGCGGCCGGCAGCCAGGCCGCCCTGGGTGATGCCGGTGTAGGGCATTTGGAAAGCCGTGTCGAGAAAGGTCATGCGGTTCGCTCCGGTCAAAGCGGACGGGTCCGGAAACAAAAAGCGCCAACCTTGACCCGGCGGCGCGCGTGTATGTTATGATTAGGAGCAGTCCATAGGATTGGGTGCTCACTCCACCGGGTCCAGGCTCAAGCCCCGCGGCTGCGGGGCTTTTTTTGTTGGTTTAATTTTATCACAGGTGGGGGCGAGAAACATTGGGAAACTTACCCACTATTTTATCAATGCTACAGTGCTCAGACGCCTTTTTCGGCAGGTCCCGGAGCTGGGTCACCTACCGACCGGGCAGGCCAACTCACA
>JBFGLD010001252.1:0-2318 GCA_041576335.1 Anaerolineae bacterium
GCAGTTGATTTTACTGGGGTATGCGGCCACAACCGACGTCGAGCACCTTCGCACCGCGGTCTATGATGGTGACAGAAGCCGGCAAAGCCGGGAACTCGTTCAAACTTACCAGGCTTCAAATTACTTTGATATTGTGGCCTACGTGGCCAAAGAAGATGATTTAGCCTATCTCATTGATCATGGTGATGTGCGGGGTGCACTGATTATTCCGGCCGGTTACGGTCGAGACATATCTGCCCGGCAGCGGCCCAACGTTGCTTTTCTAATTGACGGCTCGGACCCAACCGTAGCCAACACTGTTTTTGCCGCTTCGCAGCAGATTGGGCAGGCCCTCTCGGTTAAGATGATCGAAGAACAGTTTGATACATCGGTCGCCGACTTGCCCGGTGTCGAAGTCCGACCTCGGGTTTGGTACAACCCTAACCTGGAAAGCGCGTATTTCACTATTCCGGGCCTGATGGTGATTGTTCTCTTCCTGTTTACCACTCTGTTTACTTCAACCGCCATCGTCCGCGAACGCGAGTTAGGAACTATTGAGCAGTTAATTGTGACCCCTATCCGCCCAATCGAACTGATCGTGGCTAAGGTTGTGCCTTATATTCTTGTATCCTTCTTCATCGTTATTGAGATTCTTGTCATGGGCGTGCTCCTATTTAACGTGCCCATTCGCGGTAGTATGCCGTTGCTGTTGGCCCTGGCGGGCCTTTTTTTAGTGACGGCCCTGGGAATTGGTATCTTTATCTCCAGTATTGCCAACAACCAGCAGGAAGCCATGTTGATGACATTTGCCACCATGCTGCCGAGTATTTTTCTGAGTGGTTTCTTCTTTCCCATCGAAGCTATGCCCACTTGGCTGCAAATGGTCACCTACATCATTCCGGCCCGCTATGGTATGGTTATCATGAGAGGGATTATTCTCAAAGGAGTGGGGATTGAGATCTTAATTGAACAAATCATTGCCGTGCTTATTTTTGGGGTCATTGTGGTGGTGTTGGCCTCAAGTCGTTTCAAGAAACATCTGTAAGCTCGGCTCAGGGAATGCAGAGCATAACAGGTTGTCCGGGTAACCCGTAAAACAACGATGTCGACTGAAGATAGTGTCATCATCAAAACGAATCAGCTAAGCCGTACTTTTGGCTCGATTTTAGCCGTCGACCGGTTGAACATAACCGTCAAAAGGGGTGAAATCTTTGGCCTGCTTGGGCCTGACGGGGCCGGCAAAACCACAACCATCCGCCTGTTGGTGACCCTAATACAGCCGACAGCGGGCAGCGCCACTGTGGCCGGCTTCGACACGGTTAAGCAGGCGGAGACCATAAAGGCGAGCGTTGGCTACATGGCTCAAGAATTCAGCCTATATGGCGATCTGACCGTACGCGAGAATCTGGAATTTTTCGCCGATGTGTTCAACGTGCCCGGGCAGGAGCGCCGCCTGCGTATCGCGCGGTTGTTAGAGTTTGCCCGCCTGACTGAATTTTCTCGGCGACGTGCTGCCCGCCTGTCAGGCGGTATGAAGAAGAAGTTGGGCCTGGCCTGCGCCCTGGTCCACCAGCCCAACCTGCTCTTCCTTGACGAGCCGACAAACGGAGTTGATCCCGTCTCACGCCGTGAGTTTTGGGATATATTGGCCGGTTTGCGCCTGCAAGGCGTGACTATCGTCTTGAGTACTCCTTATATGGATGAGGCCGAGCGCTGCTCGCGAATCGGTTTGATGTATCAAGGTCAGCTGATCGCAGCCGATAATCCGCGTCGGATCAAGGCCATGGTTGAGGGAGAACTCATTGAGCTGCGCCCGCTGGCTGCCGTACGCACCATTCACCCGCTGCGCCGGGCCGAAGCCGTCGTCGCTTCATTGCCCGGCGTATTGGAGGTGCAAACCTACGGCAACCTTCTTCACATTTTTGTCGATAATGCTGCCCGCCGCATACCCCAAGTGCAGGCTGCTCTGGAAAATCAGTCTATCCAGGCCAAAGGTATCCGTCAGACGCAGGCGCGGATGGAAGAAGCCTTTATCTCGCTCATTCGGCGGCAGCAGGAGATCGAGGACGTTAAGTGAACCTATCACATCAAGACCAGGCTGTCGAAGTACACAACCTAACCAAGCGATTCGGCGATTTCAGTGCAGTAGATGGCATCTCTTTCAACATTCCACGCGGATGCATCTTTGGCTTTTTGGGCCCCAACGGGGCCGGCAAGACGACCACAATCCGCATGCTGCTTGGCTTGATTATACCGACCGCAGGTACGGCCACCATTCTCGGCCTGGATGTGGTCGGCCAAACCGAAGCCGTGCGCCAGCAGATCGGCTATATGAGCCA
>JBFGLD010001253.1:0-2317 GCA_041576335.1 Anaerolineae bacterium
GACTATTTTGTTGGCGGTTAACACCCGGCCATCGTCCAGTGTGACCGCGTGGTCCGAGGTCAGTCTGGCCCGGCCCTGAACTAGAGTGACGTTATCGCCGTACGAAGCCAGGACGTCAATATATTTACCTTGCCGTAAGTCGGCCACCAATTCGTCTTTGTGCTGAATAACAGCGCGCCAATCCAGACCCTCGGCGTGAGTATGCACGCCCTCAAAGCCGTGCTGCCCCGCCTGATGGTAAGCCGCGGCAGCGCGAATGAGCGTTTTGGAGGGAACACAGCCAATGTTGACACACGTTCCCCCGATAGTGCCGCCTTCGACGACGGCGGCGCGATAGCCCAACTCGGCAGCTCTGATGACGGCGGCCATGCCACCACCGCCGGTGCCGATCACAATCAGATCGTAATCCTGCCGGTGGCCACTGTCGGAAGGCATGTTCGGCGCAGTGACCTGCCGCTGAGATGTAACGGTGGCCTGATAACCGGCATTTTCTACCGCTTCAACCAGCGTTTCATCGCTTACGTTTGAGTTAGCCGTCAAGGCAGCCTGCCCTGACTTCCAGCCGGGGACGCTTACCTCTGCAACGCCGGTTACGTCCTTGAGGGCCTCAGCTACGTGGGAGGCGCACGAGGGGCAGGTCATCCCCTGTATGTTCAATTTAACCTGTTGTTTGGTTGTCATCAGTATATCGATTTCTTTCTCTACAACTTAAGAATCTTGTACAGCCGGTAGCCGCCCGTTAGGCCGGAGGCAGTAGGCCCTATTCTTCGTTAAAGCGAATGGTTTTTATTAGTACTCCCGTAACGAGAGCCAATGCGCCACTGCAAAACTGGAGCATCATCCGGGTGGCAAATTGGCGAAATCCCAGATAACCTAAACCAATAATGACCAACAGCAGCCCGATCAGGCCCAAGTAGAGCGCATAAGAAGACCTCTGCGTTCGGGTCTCGCGGGTGTTGGTTGTCTGCACCTTACTTTACCTCAGCTTCGGCTACCTGATAGCCGATCCAATCTAGTTCCCGGCGTACCTGTTCCAGGTCCAGTACCTCGACGTCGAAGGTCAGGTTAATCAATTGGGTTTTGTGGCTGGCCTCGACCGTCTTTACACCGGGCAATTGCTTGAGGGTGAATTTGGCGGTATTCTTGCATCGTTTGTGTACCGACGACTTTTAGGGTTTTGGTTTCAACGCTCATAAATTCTTCCTTCCTGGACAAATCTAAATCATAAGGTACAGGTATCAACGTTCATAGATCAGGTGACAGACACATTCCTTCATATCGATGTCGTCATCAGGTAAGGTCGCCGCTTGCTGCACCAGCCCATTCAAATCCTGCTGTAATTCGCGCAGCTGCCGAATTCTTTCTTCAATTTCAGCCGACTTCTTCTCTAACAATTGAACAACGTAGCGGCACGGCGCTTCGCCCTGGTCACGCAGCGCCAACACTTCCTTTAAATCATCCAGGGAAAAATCCAGGCTGCGGGCATTGCGAATAAACCGTAGCCGGTGCACGTCGTCTCTTTTGTACAACCGATATCCGTTTTCGGCACGCTGCGCAGGCGGCAATAATCCCACGTCTTCATAATACCGGATCGTTTTCGTCGTGGCTCCCCCGGCCTGGGCCAGTTCGCCGATGTGCAGCTGAAGACCGGATTGTGGTGATTGACTAACCGCGCTATCCATCATCTCGCTTCCTCCCGGATTACCTATGGCATAGACTCATGGTAACCCTATGCTCATAAAATTATATACCTTCCAGTAGCTAGAATGTCAAGCCATTTTTGAAAAGAGAATATTCAATTTGATTTGCGTAGGGGGCGGTGCTACCCCTGGATGTCCTTAAGCTCTTGGACATCAATTTGACTGCCCACTAGCTTGCGCGCTAGTTTCGCGTCGACGGTCACAAAGGGCAAGGCGAGCTGTTGGGCTAAAGCTATATAACACGCATCATAAGCCGTTATCTCATACTTCAAGGCTAATTCTAAGGCTGGCTCAAGCAGGTCCGCGGTAGAGACTGTGATTAGACTTAAGGCCCGTAGATCGAGCTCATACAAACCAACGCTTGAATTAAAGTGAAAATAAGCCAAAAATAAGCCAAAACAAAGATTTTAATAAGCCGCGCCGTTTATTATTGGGTCATAAATAAAAAGCGGCGCTTTTATGCTTCAGTAAAAGACCAAGTCTAAACATAGAAAAGGAACAACATCATGTTAGCAAATCACAAGCCATGTTTTTTTGATAAGGAAGAGGGTCCGGCCATTTGGACGATGGGCTTATTGGCCCGGTTGAAGGCGACTGGCGAGCAAACCGGCGGTGCC
>JBFGLD010001254.1:0-2310 GCA_041576335.1 Anaerolineae bacterium
AAAAGAGACGGCACCAAATCGGCGGTGGGTGCGGCAGAGCTCACGTTTCCACCGATAGTGGCCATATTGCGAATCTGAACGCCGGCCATGGTCGCTGCGGCTTGAGCCAGAACCGGGTAGTGCTCCAGAATAAGCGGAGAACGGATGAGCTCAACCGGTGTAATCAGCGGCCCAAGATGCAGCCCCTTTTCGTCTAAGGTAATTTTTTTGAGCCTAGGCAAGTGCTTAAGGCTGATTACCAGGCTTGGCCTAATCAGGCTCTCTTTGATCTGCGGGACCAGTACGGTTCCACCCGCCAGAAGGTAGGTGTCCTCGCCACGCGCCAGGGCTTGATCGAGGAGCATAAGCGCAGCGCTGATTGTTTGTGGCGCGTGGTAAGTAAAGTTTTTCATCATACTTTTTCTATTGGAGCGCTGCGGTTATTGGTTTCCGGAGCCCGTCCCAAGTAAGCCTGCTGCACTTCTGTATTGAGCATCAATTCCCGGGCCGTGCCACTCAATACCACATGCCCGGTTTCGAGAACATAGCCTCGGTCAGAAATCTCCAGGGAAGCGCGGGCATTCTGCTCTACTAACAGAACCGTGGTGTTCGCCTCGCGCAGTTGTTGGGTAACCTCAAAGATTTCCTGTACTAGAATGGGGGCCAATCCCAGCGACGGTTCATCCAGCAGCAATAGACTGGGTCGGGCCATCAAGCCGCGGCCCATCGCCAGCATCTGCTGCTCCCCACCTGAAAGTGTTCCTGCCAATTGCTTTTGACGCTCTTGAAGGATAGGAAATAAGCTAAAAACATAGGCGATATCTTGGTTGACTGTCTGCCGCTCGCCGCGCCGCAGACGCAGATAAGCGCCCAGCATTAGGTTGTCGCGAACGGTTAGATCACCAAACACCTGTCGCCTTTCCGGCACGTGGCTAATACCTATGCCAACGATAGCCTCGGGCGACTTACGCGTGATATCTTGCCCGTCAAGTAGAATCTGCCCTCGGCCTGGCGGGACAATGCCCGAGATACTGTTGAGCAGCGTTGTTTTACCGGCGCCATTAGCCCCAATCAAGGAGACGATCTCCCCGGCCCGTACTTCCAATGAAACGTGCTTGAGCGCCTGGATATGTCCATAAAAAGTTGACACGTCCCGAACCTCAAGCATCTCGCGCCTCCACGTTCATTTCGGTTATGGAAACTTCCGGCGGCGAAGATTCGTTATTCTGCCAATCTGTGCCCAAATAGGCCTGGACAACTGCCGGGTCGGACTGCACCTCGGCTGGCGTACCATCCGCAATCTTTTGGCCGTAATGCAGCACGGCAATCCGATCGGCAATACCCATGACCAAATTCATATCGTGCTCCACCAGCAAAACTGTTAGGCCGTTGCCACGAATGCGCAAAATCAAGTCATCCAGGGCCTTGGTTTCTGCCCGGGTCAACCCGGCCGCCGGCTCATCAAGCAGGAGTAGTTTGGGTTTTACCGCCAAGGCACGCGCAATTTCGACCAGTCGCTGCTGGCCGTAGGGCAGCGACGAAGCCGGATCATCAGCCCGGTGGGCCAGACCTACCATATTTAAATACTCCGTGGCTTGAGCTTTTAATCCGGCCTCCTCGGCGGCAACGCCGGGCCAACGTAGGGCGGCTGCCAAGAAACCGACCTGTCCCTGCAAATGGCACCCGGTCATCACGTTCTCCAAAACCGTCATATTGCCAAAAATTTGCAGATTTTGAAAGGTGCGGACCACGCCCAGCGCGGCGATTCGATGCGGAGGCAGGCCGGAAATTCGTTTACCCTCAAACTCGATCTGCCCCTCATCCAGGGCGTGAGTGCCGGAGATAAGGTTAAACACTGTTGTCTTGCCGGCGCCGTTGGGGCCGATTAAAGCTATAATTTCGCCCGATCGGACCGACAAATCTACCTTATTAACTGCGACGATGCCACCAAAACTTTTGAAAAGATGCCTCGCCCGGAGCAAAATCGACGGCTCACTTGTTTTTTTTGTATCATCCACTACCCTACCTGGCATTATTTCGGTTCCTATACCATCTTCGGGCAGCATTGACCAGCCCGGTAAATAACCCCTCGGGGATGAAAATCATGATCAACATCAGAATTAGGCCAAAAGCGATGATTTCCTGCTCGCCGGAGGCATTTGGAATGATGGTCTTAATGGCCGTTCGTAAATACTGTTCTATCATCATAACAATCCCCGCACCAAATAGCGCGCCCCAAACGCTGGCCAGCCCTCCCACAACGGCCATGACCACCAATTCGATCGAGACGCCGATGCCAAAGGTTGACGGGCTGATGAAGCCGAGATACGT
>JBFGLD010001255.1:0-2307 GCA_041576335.1 Anaerolineae bacterium
TATCCCCGTTGCGGTGGCGATTGCGGCGCTGGCCGGTGTCTTTTTAGGTATCCCCGTCTTGCGAATGCGGGGTGATTACCTGGCCATTGTTACCCTTGGTTTAGCTGAGATCATTCGAATCTTGGTTTTGTCCGACTTCCTGCGCCCGTTTCTTGGTGGAGCACAGGGCGTGCTTAATATCCCCAAGCCAAATTTAAGCGAATTGCCGGTGTTTCGCGCCTTACCCTTTATCAACATCGATGTACCAATAAAAGCACCCGGCGATTTTTACTACCTGATTGTCATCGGGTGCTTAATTATCGCTTTTATTGCCTGGCGACTGCAGAATGCGCGCATCGGTCGAAACTGGATTGCGATACGTGAGGATGAGGATGTGGCCGAAGCCATGGGTATCAATTTGATTGCGAGTAAACTACTCGCCTTCGGCATTGGGGCTGCCTTTGCCGGTCTGGCTGGTGCAATTTTTGCGACACAAGTGGGCTCGGTCTTCCCCCACAGTTTTGGCTTAATCGTTTCGATCAATGTGGTTAGTTTGGTCATTATCGGCGGGGTCGGCAGTATCCCGGGCGTGATTATTGGGGCCCTTGTCTTGGTGGGCCTACCTGAGCTTTTGCGTGAGTTTGCCGAATTTCGCCTGTTGATTTATGGAATGTTGTTGGTCGTTATGATGTTAGTGAAACCGGCAGGGTTCTGGCCTTCCGAAGTCAGCCGTCGCGAACTGACCGAAACCGAAGGAGATATAGGCCCTGTGGCTGTGCCCGCTGCTAAACAGTCATCTGTTGTCGGCCGTTAGTTATTGAAACTTCAGCACTTATGCTTAACAAACGGCTGACAGCTAATAGTCGTAACTCAACCCTCAATTGGAGAGTGTCATGGCTTCAATTTTGTCTGCAAAAAGTGTGACAAAACGATTTGGCGGCTTGGTAGCTGTCAATCAAGTGGATATTGAGGTAGAAGAAAAGTCAATTCACGCGATCATCGGCCCCAATGGCGCTGGAAAAAGTACCTTTTTTAACTGCATTACCGGCTTTTATCAAATTGATGAAGGTGTGGTTATCTTTGGTGGTGAACTGTTGATGGACATTTCGCCGGATCAAATCACCCGGCGTGGCATCTCTCGAACATATCAAAATATTCGCCTCTTTTCTAACATGACCGCTATAGAAAATATTCTAGTTGGCCAGGAGCCCCATCTCAAATCGTCGTGGATCGGGGCAATCTTTAGCACACCGGGTACGCGGAAAGAGGAAGAATCAGCGCACGAGGAAGCCAGGCGGCTCCTGAGGTTCGTTGGTCTGCGGGGTAAGGGGGATTTACTGGCGAAAAACTTGCCTTATGGCGATCAACGTCGTCTAGAGATAGGCCGGGCTCTAGCCAGTAAACCTAAAATGCTGCTGTTGGACGAGCCGACCGCCGGCATGAACCCCAACGAAACCGCTGAGTTGACTAATTTTATCCACCGCATTCGTGATGAATTGGGTCTCACCATTATCCTGATCGAACATGATATGCGGGTCGTGATGGGTATTTCGGAGCAAATTACCGTCTTGGACTACGGTCAAAAGATTGCGGAAGGGACGCCCATTGAAATCCAGAGTAACCCCAAGGTGATCGAAGCTTACCTGGGACGGGGTGCAGCAGCTGCCCCAGGACGTATCAATGGGGGTGCGGCACAATCTGAAGCGGCGGCAGTTTAATTTTTACAGAGAATAAGACATAAAATATGTCCCTCCTTGAATTAGAAGACGTTCATAGTTATTACGGCAATATTCACGCCCTTAAAGGTATCTCCCTTTTTGTGCAAAAGGGTGAGATCGTAACGCTAATTGGTACAAACGGCGCCGGGAAAAGTACGACTCTCAAGACGATTAGCGGTATTGTACGCCCTCGTCTCGGCACTATCCATTTTGACAGTGAAGATTTGGCCAAATATTCGGCGCACGAAATTGTGAGCAAAGGGCTCTCGCAAGTACCCGAGGGACGCGGGGTTTTTGCCCGACTCTCGGTCTTGGAAAATCTGGAGATGGGTGCCTATATCCATAACAATGCCCAACAGATTGCTGACGACCTGGAGCGCGTTTTTGCGCTATTCCCGCGTTTGAAAGAGCGACGTAAACAGATGGCCGGTACCTTAAGCGGGGGTGAACAGCAAATGTTGGCGATGGGGCGCGCGCTTATGGCCCGTCCCAAAGTTTTGTTGCTTGATGAACCTTCGATGGGGTTAGCCCCTATTCTGGTTGAGAGCATCTTTGAAACGGTACAGAACATTAATGAAGAAGGTGCGACTATACTGCTCGTAGAACAAGA
>JBFGLD010001256.1:0-2300 GCA_041576335.1 Anaerolineae bacterium
AAAAGAATTGACTTGAAAAGGCCAATAAGAGGCCCACAATCACGACCACAACAATGATGGTCACAAAAACTGACGCACCACCTGTAAATTTCTTGATACGGTTCATCGAGAAGCTCCTTTTGTACGAATTCTACGGCTTGGTTAAAGGCATGTGAATCGAATGGTTGGGGCGGTTTTTTGGCTGCTATGGTGAACCGCCCCGATTTGTTTTTCGGCTGCTAATATTTTACCATGTCTCATTAACAATGACATAGCCCGATTCTGCTATGGGGTCTGCCCAGAAGTCTAGGCGAGTTTCAGTAATACCAGAGTGGCCCAGTCTTCAAGAAATATGTGTCGGCGTAAAAGAACGCTTATTTTCAGACTGGGCCACTCTTTTCCAGAAATTTAGGACAGACCCTTTGCTTGGGTCTATTGTACCAGCGAACCGGACCGATTTGTCGTAGCTTGACGACAAAAAACAGTATCCCTGAGGAGATGCAAAAAACTTTGAAATTAATTGTGTTGGACGTAGACGGCGTGCTGTCCAAGGGCGAGGCAGCCGCCTTTGATTTGAGCCTGTTCCAACGGCTGGCCGATTTCAATCGCCGTGCCCGCCGGGAAGAGTCCTTACCGGCCATCACCCTTAATACCGGGCGCCCGTCAGCCTATGTCGAAGCGGTGATGCAGGCTATTGGCGGCTGGCAGCCGGCCCTTTACGAGAGCGGAGCCGGCCTCTATCTGCCGCAAAGTTACCACTTTCAAACGAGTCCACGGCTGACAGCGGTCCAAATCGAAACGCTACAAGAGATCGTTCAGCGCCTCGATCAAAAGGTTGTTCGGCCCGGTCGGGCTTATTGGCAGCCCGGCAAAATGGTGTGTCATACAATTTTTGCCCAGCCGCCGTTAACTAGCAACGACGTTATGCCCGAGGTAAAGGCGATTGTTCGCGAAATATCCGACTATTTGGGCAGTCTGACCGAGTATGAAATAGAGGTCGGTGGGCAATCCCTGGCTGTAACCGACACCGATCCGCGCCATGCCGTTGTTTATCCCCC
The DNA here is from genome assembly GCA_041576335.1 of Anaerolineae bacterium. Classification (GTDB taxonomy): domain Bacteria; phylum Chloroflexota; class Anaerolineae; order 4572-78; family J111; genus JANQQF01. Next base: position 1,038 of record JBFGLD010001256.1, read on the forward strand.
GGAACATGAAGTTGGCCTTAAAGTTTTGGAGGACTGTCTTTACATTTTGCCGGAAGATCAATAATCCTAATTGTGAGATAAGATGGCGTTTTTCCAGCTTGTCATCGCCGTCTCTACGCTAATCGTGCTTTGTGGCTGTCAGGTTAATCCGACCGGCCCGGCCCGGTCAGCCCTCCAGAGTTCCTCCCCAACTCATCATCCGCTCCGAGCAACGCTACCTGTCGCCGAACCCGGCGGTCGCCTGGCCTACATCGGCGGCGATGGCAACGTCTACCTGACCTCAGCGGATCGCGAATCAACCCTTGCCCTTACTAATGACGCTACGACCTTTCCCGAAGGTGACGGCTATTCCTATCACCGCCTAGCTTGGTCTCCCCACGGGCAGCTTGCTTTTGCGGCCATGAACCGGGCCGGCAACCGCTTTCAAGGGCGGCTATATGTGGCCGAACCAATCGGCTCGACACCCCGTTTAGTGGGGCAAAGCGATGAGCGCTTCATCATCTACATCTACTGGTCCCCGGCCCCGTGCCTAGGGCAGCGCCGGTGTCATCGTCTGGCCTACCTGGTAGAAGAGGCCAATAGTATCGCCCTGCGAGTGGTCCAGATCGAAGCCGGCCGCGTTGATAACTGGTTGGCCGGCCAGGGTCGTCCCTTCTATTTCTCGTGGGCTCCGAATGGCCAACAAATGCTGTGGCATACGGGCGGTGCGTATCGTCACAACGATGCGGCCCGCCTGACTAGGTACGATGTTGGTCGTAACCGAGCTCAACCTCTACCTGACCGAACCGGCCTGTTTTTTGCGCCAGCCTGGTCGCCACAGGGCAATCGCTGGTTGTCGGTTCTGGCCGAAGGTACCCAAGACCAGCTGCATAGCTTTCAGCAGGATCAAGTGGAACTCGTGGACTCGGTCGAAGATGGCCAGATCGTTTTTGCCTGGTCGCCCCAAGGTGACCGGGTGGCTTACGCGCTGCGCGAGGGCCCGGATCCGATTTTCAGCCCCGTTCACATTTTTAACCTGGCTACACAACAATCTAGACGGATTACCGAAGCGCCATTTCGCATTTTTGCCTTTTTTTGGTCGCCGGATGGACAGCGTCTGGCCTATCTGACCAAACTCATCCCGGATGTCAACCGGTTCCAGTGGCGGGTGTTTGATTTGGCCAAGGGGGAAGACCGCGGCTTTGTCGCCTTTAGACCTTCTTTCCAAATGCAGTTTATGATCAGTAGTTTTAACCAGTACGGTCAAAGCCACCGCTTCTGGTC
>JBFGLD010001257.1:0-2297 GCA_041576335.1 Anaerolineae bacterium
GGGGGCCGGGGTCGGGGTGGGGGTTGGGGGCACCGGAGTTGGGGTAGGACCGCTACCCACGAAAAAGGTCTGGCCGACATTGGGGCCGCCAAAGGTGTTGGCTGTGGGACCGCTCCAGGTGAAATCTTCGTAGACGGCACCGGTGCCGGTCAACTGCAGCGAGTCGCCTACGGCGGTATTGAAATCTTCGGCTACGCCAATGTCGGTGCTGGTCATGCCGTTTGCCGGACCACCGACTGCAACAAACGTACCCTCGTAGCTAAGGAACTGAACGACCATTCCGGTATTGTCGACCAGGGCAATACCATCAGGCGATCCATTCTGGATACCGTTAATAGGATAGCCGATGAAGGCTGTACCAAAGCCATTTTGCTGATCAGGCAAGGTTCCGCTCAACGGGGTCGTATTGTAACTAGTGCCACCGTTACCATTGTACAGTACGATACTCCAACCGGTTAGGTCAGTGCCGGCCGGCCCGGCGATTTCGATAGCCTCTCCGGCATCGGTACCGGCATTGTCGTAATGTAGTTCATTGATGAATACGCTGGTTGGTTGAGCCAACGGGGCAGCTTGTATCGGCAGCACCAGCAGCATGGCCAGGGCCAAAACCAGCAAGCCTACCGGCAGGCGGAACTTTTTACTGCAACAATTCATTGCTCTCCACTCCTATATCGCTAATTTTAAATTGATAGATTTCATTATGTTCCTCGTCTGCAAGAATCTTGGTCATGTGTTTTCGCTAAGCACCACCGCCTTTCTCGAAAAATTTAGAAACATCGTTTCGTTAAACACAACAAATGAAACAAAAATACGTTTATGCAACATTGTCAAGCTATCATTGCGTGGTATAATACAAATGGACCAGGCAAAAAGGGCTATCCTTAAACGCGACACGCGCAGGGTAGACCTTGAAAACCGGGTCGAGCCGAGGAGATACCGTTTACCGCCAAGCATACCGGTATCTCCTTTTTTGTTTTTAATGATAATCGATTGTCAACTCAGTAACGGAGGTGCGCAAACCGAATTAGGGTGAGGAGAATTCGGCCGGCTAAGTTAGCCAAATATTCTCCGTGTCTTCCTCTTCTAATTTTAACACCATGGTTTGTAATAAAAAATGACGCAAATCCTACACGTTTGTGTCTTTCAGACAACCAGAGACACTACCTCTCCATGGTCCCCCAATGAAAGGAAATGAAGATTATTGGTTTTGTTAATAGGAAAATTGCAGAACGGAATGTTGGCTTTTGTACTGGATATGAGAAAGTGGCAGCGGAGTTATTTTATTCTTAATCAATAGGGTCGTTTAGTCAGATGTCACAACAGAGCAATTTTAACATATTTTGGTTTGAATCTGGTTTGAATCTGGTTTGAATCGACTTTTTTTGGACACTTTAAAGGTTCAAAACGAGTACTAATCGGCGTTAAAGAAAAAAGCTTCGCTTTTGCTCAGGCTTAAGTCCGGCTGCCTTAACCGGGCTGCCCAGTTAGGTGATAGAAATCCCGGCGAACACAACGGCTGTTGGCAAAGGCGCGTGAATCATTGAGCACGTTTACGATCCATAACCTAAGCTTGATAGAGCGCCCGAAATCTGCGCACCTGGTCCTGGTCCACATAATCCTCAAATGTGACTTCCTGCAAACCAAATTTTTGAAACAGGTCTAGCTCTGCCCTGGCCAGCGGCCAAGGCGGGCCACTTGGCTCGACATCGGCACTGCGCCCCAGATAACATGCCAACAGGCTTCCTCCGGGTGCGACGTAACGGCTAATTGCCTTGACCGTCTCTTGGTGAAAGGCGGGGGGCAGGGCCTGAATCGTATAAATGTCCAATACAAAATCAAAAGCGGTCAGCCAGACGGCAGGCGGGTCGAAAAGATCGGCCACGTGGTACTCGACCTCGGAACCCGGGAACCGCCGGCGGCACCAGGCGACAGCTGTTGGCGAAATATCAAACGCCGTAACCTGAAAACCCAGCTTGACCAATGCCTCAGCATCGTGCCCGAGGCCACAGGCGACAACCAGGGCTTTTTGACGGTCGGCGCTCGCTCCGAAATTATTTCGTTCAGCCCAGTCTAAGAAGCTGGGGTGGGGCTGCCCATGGTCCCAAGGGACTGCTCGCTCATCCCCATTGGCATTGGCATAAAGGACCTCAAACCAGCCGGAGGGATCCCCATTATTGATAAAACGATGGGACCGCTGATCGGATGTTAAGTTCTCCGGACTCATTGAAGGTCAAACGCGGCCGGGAAGTGATCCGGTTTAATTTGAACGGCGGCAGCGGTTGCGCCCACGTGGGCCA
>JBFGLD010001258.1:0-2295 GCA_041576335.1 Anaerolineae bacterium
GACCTTATAATGAGGTTAACCTGTCCGAGTATAGCGTTCCATAGGTGGCAGAGAAACGTGGACAAATATTTTCGGGTTAAGGGCCAACGATTAATCGCACTTTTCTTGGTCGGTTCCTTACTTTTTAACTACCCACTGTTGGCCTTATTTAGCACCGATGGCCTCATTTTTGGAATTCCCGTTCTTATTGTCTATATTTTTTTCTCATGGGCGGTAATAATTGCCTTAATGACCATAGTCATCGAGTTTCGCAAGTAGCCGTGATTAAGGCTAGAAAATTGCGTGAAGAGCAGGGCCTTGACGTTGAACCCCAGGGTGTCTCGATCAGTCATCCTTTTTTGCATGCCCTTTTCTCTTCGCCAATATGTTGATTGCCGTTTGCTCTAGCTAAGGGGGTCCTATGTTGCAGGGGTGGGTAATCCTGCTTGTTTCTTTGGCATACATTGGATTATTGTTTGCCATTGCCTATTACGGAGACAAACGTGCCGATGCCGGGCGCAGCCTGATCAGCAACCCCTATATTTATGCTTTGTCGTTAGCCGTTTATTGTACTGCCTGGACCTTCTACGGCAGCGTTGGTCGCGCTGCGAGGGCCGGCGTCGGCTTTTTGCCGATATATCTTGGTCCAACGCTCGCGGCTGCGTTATGGTGGTATGTGCTCCGCAAAATGATCCGGATTAGCAAAGTCAATCGTATCACTTCAATCGCAGATTTCATCGCCTCGCGCTATGGCAAAAGTACCCTACTGGGCGGGTTGACCACGGTGATTGCGGTGATGGGCATTATCCCTTACATTTCTCTCCAGTTGAAAGGCATTTCTACCAGCTTCACCGTTTTGTGGCACTACCCAAACATCGTCATGCCAGCTCAGATAGAAACCTTGCCCATATCGAGTGATACGGCCTTTTATGTCGCCTTACTACTGGCTGCTTTCGCCATCCTGTTTGGAACACGGCATTTGGATGCCACTGAGCATCATGAAGGCTTGGTGGCTGCCATTGCGTTCGAGTCGGTGGTTAAACTGTTAGCCTTCTTAGCCGTCGGCGTATTTGTTACATTTGGCGTTTACCAAGGATTTGGGGCCGTAATCGCCAGAGCAGCCGCAAACCCGGATTTGAGCAGCCTGTTCACTATGCAAGATAGCTACATGAACTGGGCATGGCTGACCTTTCTATCGATGACGGCAATTCTGCTGTTACCGCGGCAGTTTCAAATGGCAGTGGTTGAAAATGTCAATGAGCATCATCTCAACAAAGCTATTTGGCTGCTTCCGCTCTATTTATTGCTCATCAACATTTTCGTACTTCCAATCGCGCTGGGTGGGTTGTTGCATTTTCCTGATGGCGGGGTTGACCCGGATACGTTTGTGCTTACCGTGCCGATGGCCGAAGGTCAAGAACTGCTGGCACTGCTGGTGTTTATTGGCGGGCTATCGGCTGCCACCAGCATGGTCATTGTGGCTACGGTCGCGTTAACCACCATGGTATCAAACGACCTGGTTATGCCCGTCTTATTGCGCTGGAAGACGCTCCGCCTGTCACAGCGAAGCGATTTAAGTTGGCTCTTATTAGCTATTCGGCGCTACGCAATTGTGATCATCTTGCTGTTGAGTTATGGTTACTTTCGATTAACCGGCGAATCTCAAGCATTGGTTTCTATCGGTCTCACTTCATTTGCCGCCGTGGCTCAATTTGCACCGGCAATTTTAGGCGCAATGTATTGGAAAGGGGGCAGCCGTCTGGGGGCTCTGGTGGGACTAAGCGGTGGATTTCTGGTGTGGGCCTATATGCTGCCATTACCGGCACTCGTCGAGTCCGGCTTGCTGCCCCTTAGTTTTATTGAAATGGGACCATTTGGCATTGAGTTACTTAAGCCGTATCAGCTGTTCGGCTTGGAGGGCCTTGACCCGATTTCGCACGCGATGTTGTGGAGCATGTTGGTGAACGTTGGCGGATATGTGGTGGTTTCGCTCTTGACCCAACAGAGTGTCATCGAGCATAGCCAGGCGACCCTTTTTGTGGATATTTTTAAACATTCAAGTGATGGTGATCGGACGACGCTTGTCTGGCGTGGCAGTGCTTCGGTCGAGAGCCTGCGCTCGCTGTTGGGACGCTTTTTAGAACCTCATCGGGCGGAGGTAGCCCTGGCTCAATACGCACGGCAGCACCGTTTGAATTGGTCGCAACAGCCTCAGGCTGATGCGGGCTTGGTTAATTTTGTGGAAAAACAATTAGCCGGAGCCATCGGCGCTGCCTCGGCTCGGGTTATGGTTGCTTCAGTGGTCAAAGAGGAGCC
>JBFGLD010001259.1:0-2289 GCA_041576335.1 Anaerolineae bacterium
AGCAGTGCGCAAGCAGGCCAAACACTTACGCCTCCAGGGGTTCGTGCCGGCCGTCCTGTACGGCCGGGAGTTGGAAACAATTTCACTGCAGATTGAGTCCCGATCGCTGCAAAAAGTCTTGACTCAAGCTGGAACGCACCAACTTATTGCTCTAAAGATTGGTCGGAAACAGCCGCTCTTGACTTTGGCCCGTGATATTCAACGGGATGTGATTAGACGTGATTACCTGCACGTTGACTTTTATGCGGTCAAGATGGACGAAAAGGTGACGGCTGAGGTACCGCTGGTAATCACGGGTGAGTCACCCGCCGTCAAGGAGAAGGGCGGGATCCTAACCCAGGGTCTGGATGAATTGGAGATCGAATGTTTGCCAAGCGACCTTATCTCCGCTATCGAGGTGAATGTCGACGGTCTTCTTGAATTAAATGATACGATTACGGTAGCCGAGCTTACGGTGCCGAGTTCTATTACGGTACTCTCCGAACCGGAGTCGATGGTGATAAAGATTGAACCGCCGCGCAAGGTGGAAGAATTGGAGGAAGAAGCAGAGGCTGCTGTCGAAGCCGAAGAGGGGGCCGAACCAGAAGTACTCACGGCTGCCAGAGGGGAAGAAACAGCAGACGAATAACCTGTTTCCTTGGCGTTTATCTACGGCTCAGTGGTGGCCAAACGTCCGGCCAGCAAAAAATCCGGGGCACGCCCCGGATTTTTTATTTTGGGCCAACTAGTTTTGCGATGTATCCGTGTTGTTCCAATATTTCCCTGAGTTCTTCGACGTCACCGCGCCCGGCCCAACGGTTACTGCGGCGATCCCACCAAATGCGCTCCTTTAGCAAGTCGCGGAGCTTATCCCGTTCATTGACAGGAAAGACCATCGTCCGATTGCGACGATTTATCGTGACGACTACTTTTTCATCGCTCATCGAAATACCTCCATTGTCAAATTTGTCACGTGCGTTGTTCGGGTGAATATTTCCCAGCCGCTCTGGTTCTTTGCTTGCATTCATCAAAGCCGGGGCCAATATGGTTAGCCAGGCTGACTGGTCGCGGGTCATCCATTTTTTCCGGGACTATCATAAACCAGGCCAGGAGGGTTGTCAAAGCTGGCCAGGTGAGATAGCGAAGTGGAACAACGATTCGATTTAGGTGTGTCGAATGGCTGTGTAAATCGGGTAATGAGATCTGGCAGGTCAGCCGGGTCAAGTAGAGGGTTTCCTTATGACCGCAGCACCCCGCGTGGCCTCAATTACGGCCGTCTCAAAATTGGGTACGTCATCGATAACAAAGGTCAAGCTTAGAGTAACTTGGGTCGTAAACTCCTCGGCCTCAATCTGGCCGTGGTAATTGTTGATCAGCCGTAGGCACGGTTCGTAATAGCTATAGGGTACTGCCATCACCACGGTTTGAAGTTCAACTTTCTCGGCAGTGGATAAACCGGCCAGGACCAGTTGGGCTGCCTCGGTATAAGCCTTGACCAACCCCCCCTTCCCCAACTTCGTACCGCCAAAGTAACGGATAATGACCACGGTCACGTCACCCAGGCCACTGCCTTTGACCACGGCCAGGACCGGGCGGCCCGCTGTACCGCTCGGCTCTCCGGCATCGCTCATGCCGTGCGTCACGGTTGAACCGAAACCCACGGCAAAGGCGTACACGGCGTGACTAAAATTGCGCTCTTCACCCTTAACTTTTTCAATAAATTCTTTGGCCGCTTCCACGCTGGGCGTATACCCGGCACGGCCAAGAAATCGAGAATTTTTCACGTGTAGTAGGCTACGCGACTCGCCGTTGGGAATAGGGTATCGTGTACTCATTAGACAACGTCAACCTGACCACTTTTTGTGGTGACCGTCTGCATAATTTAGGCTTCGAATCCTGATTTTATAAGACGACTCAGCGAATGACAAATCAATAGTATCTTGTCCCCGTTCAAAACTGTGGTAAATTATGCTTATGGCCCAGCACACCTTTATCAGTTATGCCCACGAAGATAGCCATTTTGTGTTAAAGTTGGCCCATCAGCTGCGCCGGCAGGGGGTTGCTGTTTGGGTGGATCAGTGGCATATCTCAGCAGACGTAGAATGGGGTAAAGCCATCGAACGGGCCGTAAAGAGTTGTCAGGCCTTCTTGATTGTTTTGTCTCCGGCTGCTCTCAACTCGTGGGTGGTGCGCGAGCAGTTTCTGTGGGCCACAACCAGCGGTAAGCCAATTATGGCGGTTGTGTATCAATCGTGCCAGGTGCCGCCCATCCTCCAGGAGGTCCCGGCGATCGATTTTACCGGCCAAAAC
>JBFGLD010001260.1:0-2284 GCA_041576335.1 Anaerolineae bacterium
CGGAAGCAATGTAAAGCACTTCCCACATGAAGGCCAACCCGTTGGCAGCTGTTGCGCTGGCCACACGCGCCCCCGCCGCCGCCGCGCCAACTGCCGCGCTCATGGCGCTGTGCTCGCTCTCGACGGCAACTAATTCGCACTCCATTTCTCCGTTAGCGATGAAACTGGCCACCGCCTCCATCACTTTGGTCGATGGCGTAATGGGATAGCCGGGATAAACGTGGGGGTCTACCTGGCGCAGGGCGTGAGCAACCGCCATATTACCGCTCAGCACAATAACTTGTCGATTCTGGTTATTGGCAGGTTTTGGATTTTGAATTGGCTGACTTTCAGACGGTGAGGCGTGTCCCATCGGTTAAACTCTCCGCTACTCGATAGTGTCGAATTGATAACGCAAAACTAAAATCGTTACTACTCAGGCTATGCGTTCAGGACTGGCAGTCCTGTGATATAAATTGCGGTAGGCTCAAAATATGGAATTCTTAGCCCCTAAATTGCGCTGTTTTTCGGGGACTGCCTGTCCTGGCTGAGCAGTAACCTAAACTCAGCGAAATCTTCGCTCTTCAACCAGGATAATGGCGTTGACCATCGGCGGACATTCTTTGGCGCAAATGCCGCAGCCCTTACAATGGTCATAATCAATGGCGGTCACTTTGCCGTTTTCCAAAATGAAGCACATATCGGGACATGAAATCCAACAGTGTAAGCATTGGACGCACAGACCTAAGTCGAGCAAGGGGCGCTGGCCACCTCCGCGCCAAACACCCGTATTTCGGCTGGCCGTACTGCCGGCATCCTCTGAAACACCACCGGGAGGTAGTTCCTGCCAGGTGGGAAGTTTATCCGGTACGGGTTCTGCGGGCAGGCCACCACTAGCCATATAAGACCTCCTCGTATGCCCGCCGAACGGCTTCGAGATTACCTTCTACCACTTTCGACGGGAATCTTTTCTTGAATGTCTCTTCGACCTCAGTCAACAGGGTTTCGAGGGTAATCAGATCGGTTGCGCGCGCAACCACACCCAGCATCGGTGTATTGGGCTTTTGCATACCAAAACAATCGACGGCAATTTGGGTGGCATCCAAACATGCCACGGTTTGCCCGTCTAGAGTTAACATGCGGCGTACCTCCGCCAATGAGGCCTTGGTATTGGCCAGGATAAGGCCAGCCGGGGCAACATTGGCATCTACCGGAACGGCCCCCAACAGGGACGGGTCGACCACAATGACGACATCGGCTTCTTCAACCACGCCATGGATCCGGATGGGGCGGGGACTTATGCGATTAAAGGCTCGCAGCGGAGCGCCCATCCGCTCCGGCCCAAATTCGGGAAAGGCTTGCACGTGTTTGCCCTCGCGCAGGGCAGCGGCCGCTAACATCTCAGCAGCGGTCACTGCGCCTTGACCGGCGCGGGAGTGCCACCGCACCTCCACCATACGTTCCATCACTTTTTCCATCTCTACCTACCTTCCAGCACAGCGATGCAAAAATCCGGACAAACATCTTCACACTGCCGGCAGGCCGTACAGAGCGCGGGATTGTAGACTACGGCGACCAATCCTTCCAATCGATGGACATCCGGGACAGCTTTTAGCACAGATTGCGGACAGGCGTGGATGCAGAGCTCGCAGCCGGTGCACAGGTCATGATCGATGACCACCGGCGTACGTCTTTTTATATCTTCAAAGGGCTCTAACATTCGCCCGTTAGGGGAGAGCGTTGCTGAGGCTTTAATCATGATGGTCTGTTCTCCCGGTGAAAGGGTTATGCCGGCCTGATAAAACGGCGTTCGGGGAAATAAACGATTTCATCGTATTATCCTACACTCCCGCTGTCTTGTCTGTGACTCTTGTCACATTCTACTGCCACTTCGGCTCCCGGTTCTCCAGATAAGCCCGTTTACCTTCCTCACCATCCAGGCTGTATTGGGTCCGCTCCTGTAATTCAAAATAGTATTGCAGGATGGCCTCGTAATCCATGTCAAAAGCCTGGTTGAGAACCAGCTTGCTCATGCGGGTTCCGGTTGAACAGGCCTTGAGGTAGTCGCGGCCAATGTCGTCGAGCCGGGTAAAGAAATCTTCAGCCGGGACCACGTGGTCGACTAACCCAATCCGCAGCGCTTCCTCACCGTTGATATTTTGTCCGCCCAAAATCAGCTTCTTAGCCCGGCCCCAGCCGATGTATCTGGCCAACCGCCACGTACTCAGGCCGGGAATGAGGGACTCTTTAATGGCCGGCAAACCAATTTGGCAATCGGCGCTGCTGACCCGGATGTCGGCGGCGA
>JBFGLD010001261.1:0-2281 GCA_041576335.1 Anaerolineae bacterium
CAAGATTTTTTTCATCTCCCTGGGGTCCATCCAGTTATTAGTGGGGCCGGCGTCATCTTTGTCGAGGCTACAGATGAACGTGCGATCTTCCACCCGGGCGACGTCTTTGGGGTCAGATCGGACCAGGTAACTGTTAGGCCGTAACTTTTCATTCAACTTAATGGCCGAGCCGCTTTCGACCATGATGCCCCACATTTTGTCATATTCGTCTTTTGAGCCGTCGCACCAGTAAACGTCGTCCGGTTTACAGAGCGCAACCGTCTCTTGAATCCAACTTTTGATTTGTGCGTGTTTTACATGCGCGGGGAAATCCATATTGCCTCCATAATAGTAAACTAATAAGATTTATGTTTGCCTTACCATCCTCAATTCGCCTGACGCGAGATAGTATGCTATCAACGGGTACAGCAGAGTCTTGAACCTGTGACAAAACGCCTGGGAACTTCAGTCTCTGTTGATTTTCAGGAGAAACAGCGTGAGAAATGCGAATAAAGGTCTGCGTACGTAATATAAAGTGATTGCCCGATTTGGACAAGTGACATTTGACCTAATTCTGTGCGATAAATGTCACATTAGTCTAACCAACAGAATTACCAAGATGGTAAATTTTCTCGCAGAGAGCGGTTTGCTAATTTTAATAAGGTATTGGTTCTACTGTCGGCGGCATGATTATCAGCCAACAGGACGAGCTAAGAGGCGTAACCGTCAGTTTCGATACATATTATGGCTTGTTTCCTTTAATTTTGGCAAATTTTGAGTTTGTTAATTAATATGAGTGTTGAAAGCGGCCTGCCCGCAGCGAAATGGCCGTGATTTGGCCGCAAATACTGCAGCTTACCGGCAAGTGAGGTTAACTTTAGAAGGAGAAATCAATGCACATTCGCGAGTTTCAATTGGAACGGTATTTTGCCCGGTGGGAGTTTACGGCACCCTATCTTCTCTCGGCCTCTGACTGTGAAACCATGTCAATCGGTGACTTATTGGTGTTGACCGAGACGCCCCTGGCTGCCCTGACGAACTTACGATTAGGCTACACCGAGTCTCAAGGAGATCCCGGCCTGCGCGCAGTAGTAGCTGACAATTACCCCGGCCTGACCCCCGATAATGTCGTCATCACCAATGCCCCGGAAGAGGCAATCTTTTTAACTATGATGACCCTGCTTGAGCCCGGCGACCGGGTGGTTGTGCAGGCCCCCTGTTATCAATCTCTGTTTGAATTAGCCAGGTATCGCGGCTGCGAGGTCGAAGCCTGGCCGCTGGTCGAAACGGATCAGAGCTGGAATATAAGTTTAGACCGTCTGGCCGAATTGCTCACCCGCAGCACGAAGCTACTCGTAATCAACGCGCCTCATAACCCTACCGGCTATCTACCCAGCCCGGACGAGTTCGAACTCATCCTTGATTTGGCGGCGGAACGAGACGTGTGGCTGTTTTGTGACGAGATGTATCACGGTCTGGAATATGACCCCAACCGGCGCCTCCCTTCGGCCAGTGTTCGTTACGACAAAGCCGTCAGTCTGTGGGGCATGTCCAAGACGTTTGGCCTACCCGGCCTGCGTATCGGCTGGCTGACGCTCCGCAACGAGCAATTGATCCGGGACCTGCTGCGCTTCAAGGATTACACAACCATCTGCAGCAGCGCGCCCGGCGAACTACTGGCTCGCCTTGCCCTCGAACACGCCGAGACGCTCATCGAGCGCAGTCTCGGCATTATCCGCCAAAACTTGGGCCGCGTTCGCCCGTTCATGGCCGAATTTGCCGATATCTTCGCCTGGCGCGAGCCGCTGGCCGGCCCGATCGCGTTCGCCCGGCTTCATCAGGGGAAGGCCAAAGTTTTCTGCGATGACGTGGTCCATAACTGTGGGGTATTGTTAGCGCCTTCCACCGTTTTCGATTTTGGCGACAGCCACGTCCGCTTTGGTCTGGGCCGGCAGTCCTTTCCGGAGGGGCTTTCAGCTTTGGAGAGGTATTTGAAAGAAAAAAAGTTGTGACTCACCCGGTTCGAGCGGGCTAACGAGGACGCCAGCGCAGTCCGCGCAGCCCGGCCAGCCGGTTCGTGGCCAACAGGGCGCCCAATAGAATCAAGCCGCCCCCAATGGTTTGTAAAAACGATAGGCGCTCCTGGAGAAATAAAAGTGACCACCGATGAGATATACGGTCAAGTAGTAGAACCTTAAAATTGTATAAACGTGCGAGAGCTCAACGATAGAACCCGCAAGAGACAAGGCGGTACTAAGCTGCCTGCAACCCAAGGTCGCAGTAGACATAATCATTAGTCTCG
>JBFGLD010001262.1:0-2276 GCA_041576335.1 Anaerolineae bacterium
CGGTTATGGAAGAACGCAGCAGATTGGCCCGAGAATTACACGACTCGGTGACCCAATCCCTGTACAGTTTAACTCTTTTTGCCGAAGTTGGGCGGCGCTCCGCTGAGGCCGGTAACTTAGATCAGGTCACGGATTATGTGAGCCGGCTTGGACAGGTGGCTCAACAAGCTCTCAAAGAAATGCGCTTATTAGTATACGAATTACGTACGGCGGCTCTGGAAACTGAGGGTTTGGTTGGAGCTATTCAGCAGCGGCTGGACGCCGTCGAAAAAAGAGCTGGTGTGGAGGCTCGCTTACTGGTAGAATCCCTGGTAGAGCTGCCGCCGATTGTCGAGGAGGGCCTGTACCGAATTGCCCAAGAGGCTTTGAATAATTCGCTGAAACATGCCGATGCGACTTCGGTTACGGTGAGCATTCGAATCGAGAACGATCACGTGGAACTGGAGGTGTTCGATAACGGCGTGGCCTTTGACCCTGAACAGGTGGGCAGTGCCGGTGGCATGGGATTGATCAACATGCGCGAACGGGCCGAGCGATTAGGCGGTACCTTGACGATCTCGTCGAAACCGGAGGCAGGAACCCGAGTACAGGCCGCTGTTCCGATTCGTAGAAGTTGGTCAAGACCAGTATTACCGATTGATAAATTTTCTGAGGTGTCCCCATGAGTGATGAAATATGTATTCGCGTTCTCATATCTGACGATCATGCTGTCGTACGGGAAGGATTGCGGGCCTTAGTTACCAGCGAGCCGGGTATGGAGGTGGTCGGCGAAGCGGCTGACGGAGTAGAGGCCGTGGCACAGGCGAAGTCTTTGCAACCAGACGTGATCCTGCTTGACCTACTTATGCCTCGTAAAAATGGTATCGAAGCCATTACCGACATAAAGCAAGAAAACCCGGAGGCTCGTATATTAGTGCTAACCAGCTTTGCCGAGGATGACAAAGTGTTTCCGGCTATCAAGGCGGGGGCGCTGGGCTACTTGCTCAAGGACTCCTCGCCTCAAGAATTGCTGCAAGCTATTCGCGATACCTTTCAGGGCGAGTCCTCACTCCATCCGGCCATTGCTCGCAAACTAATTCGTGAAATTAACCGGCCCTCAGACCTGCCGCCGGCCGAGGAGCCGTTGACGGGGCGCGAAGTAGAGGTGTTAAAATTAGTAGCCCACGGGCTGTCCAACCAGGAAATTGCCGAAAAGCTGTTTATTAGCGAACGCACGGTGCGAACGCACGTTGGTAATATTTTGGACAAGCTGCACTTGGCCAACCGGACTCAGGCAGCATTGTACGCTGTCCGAGAGGGCTTGACTGGTTTGGACTAACATCTTGAATGTGATTCGCCGGTCCGAAAAGATCGGGCTGCGCCTGGCCAACCCTTTTGGTCCACCCACAATCTCCGAATTATTACGTCATTTGCCGTAGCTCATGAGTCATTTGACTTAACAAGCGACCGCTCGCAGAGCGGTCGTTTGCTTTAGGCAGAATGGATCTTCGCGCCGATGCGCTTGGTGTTGAAACGTGGTATTATTTGGGCAATTTTTGAGCTAAAGGCGAACGCCGTAGTTTCAATATTCTTGAAAGGTTGCCACCTCATGATACCCAATACTGTATTAGCCCTCATTGCGGCCAAGCCGGGCCGATTGCGAGATAGCCTGCGTGCGCTACTCACCGCAATTCCCCAAATTGACGTCGTGAATCAGGTGGATGAAGGCCCGTTAGCGTTGAAGATGGTTACCCAATTTCACCCAACCTTGGTCTTATTAGACTCCAATCTACCCAGCAGCGAAATCCAGTCTACTCTAAAGCGAATCAAAGGGGAACTGCCGCAGCCCCGGTGTATTGTTTTGGTCGATAACGATCAGCAGCAGTGTGATGCCAATAATTCGGGAGCCGACGCTGTTCTAGTTAAGGGTTTCTCGGTAGCTAATCTGTTCGGCACCGTGGAAAAACTACTCTCAGTGCCGGGCGGATGAGGGATTTGCCAATCTTCGCCAGGAACCAATGACGGTACACCTAGGTCAAATGTCGTAGCGCCTCCAACATTTGCCTCATCTAAGATCGCTCCAAGAGCGATCTTTTTGCTTATTTAAGAATCAATCTTCAGGCTGATGTATATCGTGCTGAATCGTAATAGAATAATAACGTAAACAAGATTGGATAGTTCATAATTTGCTAAAGTTTTGTTGACACGATCGACGAAAAATGCGCGAAAACACATAGTTTAACCTGTTAAGGAAAACGCCGTAGGCCGGGGGGCTGGCCCAGCAGAGCTGGATGCTA
>JBFGLD010001263.1:0-2276 GCA_041576335.1 Anaerolineae bacterium
CTCTCGGCTATTTTTATTTTGATACAGGCGTTATGTATCGGGCCGTAACTTGGGCCGCACTAGCGCGGAATATTGACGTCGAAAATATCGAAGAAGTTTCGCGTCTCGCGGAAGGGTTAACCATCGACGTCACGGCGGATGGACCGGAGGATGGCCGCCAATATACGGTTTGGGTCGATGGGCAGGATGTGACCTGGCTGATTCGGTCCCCCAAGGTGGATGCCGCCGTTTCCCGTGTTTCGTCATATCCTCGCGTTCGAGCTGCCCTAACTGCGCAACAGCGCAGAATTGCCTCAGACGGCTTTATCGTTATGGTGGGGCGCGACATTGGAACTGTCGTCCTCCCGGACGCACATTTGAAAATATACTTGGTTGCATCGCCGCAAGAGCGTGCCCGGCGCCGGTATCGGGATTGTCTGGCTCGTGGCGATATAACTGATTTTAACGAAATCTTAGCCGGTATCTTGAAAAGAGATCAACAGGATCAAAGAAATCCTGTCTCGCCAATGGTTCCGGCTCACGATGCTATCATCATTGATACTGACAACCAGGGTGTTGAGGCGGTTGTGGCACGGTTAGAGAAATTGGCTGTTCAATATAATAATGGCTCAACCTGAAACGCTTGGGTACACCCTTGGTCAGAAAATTGAGCTAATTATAATGCGGGTAGCAACAAAGATTCTAATACGCTTTCAGGCCATGGGGCTAGACAATATTCCGCTGAGCGGGCCCGTTATTGTTGTGATTAATCATATCGCTTTGTTAGACCCGGTCATCGTGTGCGGTAGTCTGCCACGATTGGCAACTCCGCTGGCCAAGAAGGAGGCGTTCGATTTGTGGATAATCGGTTTTTTGATGAGAATTTATGGGACGATCTCAATTAGGCGGGGGGAAGTTGATATTGCGGCAATAAAAGCAGCCTTAAGAGTCCTGAATAATGGTGGCCTAATTTTGCTGGCTCCTGAAGGAACGCGCAGCCCGACGCGCCAATTACAGCCGGCCAAGGAAGGCGCCATGATGTTGGCCCTGCGCAGCGGCGCGGCCATCGTGCCGATTGGGGTAACCGGCACCCACCAACTAAAGGCTCATTGGAAAAAATTTAGGCGGGCTCCGGTCAGCCTGTCCATTGGTAAACCATTTTATCTGTGCCCCAAAACTAAACATAGACGCGTCTCACGTGCCGAGATGTCCGCTATGGCCAGAGAAACGATGTATCGGCTGGCCAAGCAGTTACCTAAAGAGTATCGCGGCGTTTATGACGATCTCGAAAAAGCGACGCAGACTTATCTGGCTCCGCTAGAAAGTTAAATCGCAGCGGATAAGCATTTTGGCTTTCATAGGTTTTGTTGAGACTTTAGTTGTACCTGAGCATACCGAAATGGAACCGAAGCATAAAGGTCTATAGTTGGTACGTAACTCACAATTGGCAGCACACTTTGCTGCCAGGCGAAGCCGACGTGCACAGACCCTGACTTCTCGGAAATCCTGTATTTCGCGAGACGAAATTCCGACGATCAAAGAGACTTTCTGAGAACTCGCATAGTAATCAAGGAGGTGATAATAAGCCAAGACCTAGAAAGCAGCGAATTGACGGGGCAATCAGCGCCTGACCCTGGTGAGTCGACAGCAAACCGCTGGCGGTGAGCAAAGCAGCGGACTGCTCAAACAAACCGGGGTGACGAGGAGCAGGTTTATCGATATATTCGGCGGGAGCCTGCCGGGCGGCCACAGTCCGATTTGTCCCCACTTCCCTCTCCGGGACTGGCCTTCCCTACAAAGCCGGTGAGCAATCACCGGTACAAAGAGACGAAGGCAGTGGCAATAATAACCGCGATGCTATCAGCTTACAGAGTTCGCCGTGTGGCAGACTCTGCGCCTTTCTTTACTACCGTAGTGCTGATAGCGGCGATACCCAAGTTATTTTGAAAAATTGGCAATTGCAGTCCTTGACAAATTAGTTGGGCATGTGACAGGACCCACTAATGGAGCTTAGTGCCGGGCTTTTTTTGCCGGACATGCTGATGACACCCATCCCTGCGGATGGTGCTGCCTGATTATTACAGAGATGGGTAATTTGCGGGACCTGGATGAAGGCAACGCGTCTGGCTAAATGAGTTCACCTGGTCAGATGCCTGTGCCATTGCCTGACTATTATCGACTATGATTAAGGAGATTATTAATATGTGTGGGATAGTTGGCTACGTGGGCCACAGAGAAGCCCCTGGCATCGTGTTGGAAGGATTGAAAAAGTTGGAATACCGAGGCTACGACTCGGC
>JBFGLD010001264.1:0-2273 GCA_041576335.1 Anaerolineae bacterium
CTGCTGCCGAAGTACGTTCTACTATGGAAATAACTAACATGCGGTATATTGTATACAGTATACTAAATAACGGCAGATAGTGCAATTTGGCTTGGCAGCCATCCAGACCTGCCAGGTCTTAAAACCGGAAGGCCAACGGCATCCTCCTTGGCAGATGCAGGATTTTAGTCTCAATTCGTGCACTTCCAGTTAACCTCGTAGTCGGGCACTGCAGCTTTGATCAAACTATCGACCGGACAATAACGCGAGACGAGATCGGCCAGCCGCTTTAACTTTTTATCACTTTCCTCGGTTTTGATATGAATGGTAACCCGCACGGCTTTGTAATGCACGGGAACTTCGGCTTCACCTTTACGGCCGCGAGTATCCAGGACGCCTTCCGCAAAGGTTTCCAGGTCCTCGTAATCAAAGCGAATCTTGGCGGCCATCCTGGCCGTTGAAACGTTAAGTCAGGCACACAGTGCCGCCAGGATGTACTCCAGAGGGCTCGGCGCCCGGTCTTCTCCACCACGTGAGGGGGGTTCATCCGAGATAACCGGATCAAAATTGCGGATGTAGATTTTTGAGGCGGCGTGGGTTAACATTTTGCCGTTAGCGCGATTGGTAACGATATACTCTGGCGTGTTATTCATATTTGACGCTCCGTTTGGGTCAATTGTTTGGGCTATACAGTTTGCTCCGCTTCCCCGTCACTATCCAAGATAGTGCCGCCCAAGTAAAGCTTTGCCACCTTGGGATCTTTTAACAAATCATTGGCCGGACCTTCCAATCGTTCGCGGCCAAGCTCTAAAACATAAGCTCGATCCGAGATAGCTAAGCCGCTTTTGGCATTCTGCTCGACCATCATGACGGTGATATCTGCTTCTTGCTGAAGTCGTTTGATGGTACCAAATACCATTTTGGCCGTTTTCGGTGCTAACCCGAGTGAAGGTTCATCAAAGAGTATCATCCGGGGATTAATCATGAGCGCCCGGCCAACCTCTAATACCTTCTGTTGGCCCCCGCTCAAATTGCCGGCTTTGGCATTCCGGCGTTCCCGCAAAAGCTTGAACATATCATAAACTCCGTCCAGGCGTCGCCGCCGCTCGGCCTTGTTCTTAAGGGTATAGGCCCCCATAAGTAAATTTTCGTGAACGGTCATCGCCGGAAATGAACTGTGGCCCTGCGGCACTTGAGTAATGCCCTCGCGCAGAATGAGATCGGGTCGCATACCGCCGATCTCCTGACCGTCAAAGGTAATTTGCCCTCGGGATGGACTTAGTAGACCGGAAATGGCGCGCAGGACGGTTGACTTACCGGCGCCATTTGGGCCAATCAAGCAGACAAGTACGCCCATATTGTGTTCGACAACCAGAAAGGTCACTCCATCCTGGTTAAGGCTGCGAATCAAATCCATGATAAAACGAATCATCGTCGGGTTGACTCCCCCGGCGGGCTCATCAAGCAGCACGATCTCGGGCTCAGACATCAGGATCGCAGCAAATTCCAATAACTTCTGTTGACCAAACGATAACTTTCGGGCGGGCTGATCCTTCAAATGATCTAAACCGACCCGTTTAAGAAGCGCCATCGCCCGTTCTTCTTCATGGCGCAGCATGCCCGGCCCCAACAAGCTGCGAAAACCAACTTGTCGCACCGGCACAATCATATTTTCGAGCAGGCTTAAATCCCAGAATAAACGCGTAATCTGGAAAGTCCGGCTCAGTCCGCGCTGGCACAGGTGACTGGGGCGCAAGCCGGTGATTTTTTCCCGGTGCATATATACAATTCCCGAGTCGGGTTTATAGATGTTGGTGATTAGGTTGAATAGCGTCGTTTTCCCCGAGCCATTGGGCCCGATCAGGCCGGGCGGCATGAAAATAATGATGAGCATCATGAGTGTTCCCAAAATTGCCAGGTGAATCGTCGTTGAGCCAAACTGAAACAAGATCAGGTCGGAAGCGGGGATGAAGATAAAGGCACCCAAAACCGGACCCCATAAAGTTCCTAATCCGCCCAGCATCGTCATGAGTATCATTTCGACGCCAACGATGATGTCGAACGCGAAAACCGGGCTGATATGGGTGGCGTGATACGACCACACTCCACCGCCTACTCCGACAAAATAGGCGCTTATGCCAAAAGCAATAACTTTGTAAAGGGTTGTGTTGACTCCCACCATTTCGGCTTTTCCCTCATCGTCGCGAATGGCCAGTAAGCCCAGTCCAAACCGTGAGTGGCGAATATAAGCTGAGACTGCTACCGCGGCGATGAGCCAAACCAGCATATAGTAA
>JBFGLD010001265.1:0-2272 GCA_041576335.1 Anaerolineae bacterium
AGCAGGGCTTTGATTATCTCTTCTTGCTTGAGGTAGCCACCCTCGCCTATATGGACGTGGCGCACATTGCCGGCTTTGTCAATAAAATATTTCGTTGGCCAAAAGCGTTGGCCAAAAGGCCTTTTGTAAGCACGCCAGGTTGCCCAATCATTGTCTATAGCTACGGCATAAGGCACGTCCAGGCGAATTAAGGCCTCCTCCACGTTGGCTATTTCGCGCTCATAGCCAAATTCGGGCGTATGAACGCCGATGATCACTAAGCCGTCATCTAAAAAATCGTGGTGCCATTCCCTCAACGAGGGAATTACATTTTTGCAATTAATTCAGCCAAAAGTCCAGAATTCCACAATGACCACCCTGCCGCGCAGGTTGGCCAACTTAAGCGGCTCTGAATTAAGCCACACCTGGTTGAAAAGCTCGGGTGGCTGACCCTTAACGTCTAAACTGGCTAACAGTTGCTGCTGGTCGAGTGTGAGCCGCGTCTGCTGTACATCCGTTTCTGTGGACATTTCGCGGTTCCCGGCCTCGGCGGCCGGCATTTCAACAGCCTCGATTTGGCCGGACTCTGGCATGTCGAGTGCTGCAGTACCATTTCCATTTTCTGCCACGGCCACCTCGAGAGGTTGGCCCACGTCCTCGGCAGCAGCTTGGTCTACCGCCTCCGGTTCGATTGCCGCCACAACCGGCTCCTCCTCACCCTCGTTCACTACGACCACTTTTTCATCGTTGACGACAGGCGTCTCTTCAACGATTTGGCTGGTTGGGGCTTCGTTCGGCGCGGGTTGGGTGATACCGTTGTCGGAACAAGCGGACACCAGGCAAGCGACCCCAACTGCAAAAAGTATCAAATAACTTGGTTTTGACATAAAAAATCCCCCTCGCTTAGGCTTGTTCCCAGTAAATCGAAAAAATCTTACAATTTTATTGCGCCACCGCAAAAATAAACACGCGAAGCAGCACCTCAACGAAAATAGAGCTGCTTCGCGTGCCAGCCGGTGAGTTTAAAGAAGGGGGAAGGCGTGACTTGTTTTGCTAACGTCGTCGAATGAGCAACTCGTAATCGATATCCTGAATAGAGTCGTTTCTCACCCGAATGAAATAGATCGTGTTAGAAACAAAATGGCCGGCCCAAATCCAGGTATGGGTGTTCGTCGATTTATCTAAGGCAGCATCGCTCCCCGCCCCCAAGGGCGTGATCAGGTCGGTATCGCCCCGCCGCCAGATGTGCTGCTCTTGGAAGGGATAAATCTCAAAGTTAACGTGATTGGTGACATATCCGTCACCCGGAGAATGTCGTAATTCGATGAAGAAGGGATCAAATTCGACTTCAGCTGTGGTGAAATCCTTATGCTCAAACTTAAACCAGACATCCTCGCCGGCAGCCAAGCGATTCTTCGTGGTTCCTTTGCTAATGGACAGCGGAGAGCCGATATCCTTTCCGGTTAGCGTTGTTTCAAAAAACCGGTCTATTTTTTTGGGACTCTTCGCCGGCGGGCCTAACTCAGCGTTGTAAATATCCCCGGTCATTAAATGATAATCAACCCATTTGTTCGTCTCATTGGCAATCTTAACAAAGTAGACCCCGCCATCGACTACGGTTCCGTGCCAGAGTCGTTCGCCAGTGTCATAATCGTTATCTCGGGAGACCCAAGAACCGGCCCCAAAATGTTCCATGTCATCCGGCGTACCCCGTTCCCAAATTTGATATTGGTCACCCGTAAACATCTCAAAGGTAACATTGCGGGCAAGATTTGGCTCGCCAGGCGTAAAAAACATCGTCAGGGTGAAATTCTCAATCACCTTGCCGTCGACTTTGCCGGCGGTAAAGGTGTACCAATGTTCAGATTTAGGCGCAAGGCGACCTGTATTGGTACCGTCCAGTAAGCGAAGCGGTTGGCTAGGATAGATATTGTCGCCAATCGTCGGATCGGGCGGTACAGGCACGGCGGCAGCTTCGCCCCCGTCTCCGTCGAAGACGAGCGGAACGTTAGCATTCGGATCGGCCGGAACCGGGGAGCCACTGCCGACCGGTAGCCAGCCCAGTCTTGCAGCCGACATCAGCCAGGCCGCCGCCTCATTGGGTGGGAGGCCTTGAATAGCCTGTGCAGCCAATAACCAGCTGGTTGAGAAGGCCGAGCTTTCGTCCGGCTGGGCCGGAAGATCGACTGCCACCGAGGCTCGTGCCGATGCTGGCGGCATCAACATTTCTACCCCGGGATCAACAACCGCCGCCGAGCTACGATCAGTGGGAACATTGACGGACGCCGGGATG
>JBFGLD010001266.1:0-2269 GCA_041576335.1 Anaerolineae bacterium
CTTGTCATTTTCGCCCTGATGATTTCCGGTGGTATTGCTGGCGCCATCGGCGGGCTGGGCCTTAGCCAGACAGACCGCTCGCTTTCTCGACGTCGACTCATTCTGGCCAGTAGTTTCAGCACGGCTCTCAGCTTTGGCCCGGTTCTATTCGTCATGGTCCTGGTCTTGGCTCTGATTGGTTTTTTCAATAGTGCCGATGACCTGGTCAACCGAATTATTCCGGTCGTCACTGCTTTTGGCGCAATTTTTGGGCTGCTGACCGGGCTGTTGTTAGGACTGCTGACGGTTGGTCGCCGCTTTTTGTGGGTGTCCGTAGCCGGCACGATTGGATTTGGAGTCGGCCCTGACAGAACGTGGTTCAGGTAACCCGCCGCTCCTTTATCACTGGGTATTTCTTTTCGGCTTGTTGGGCGGCGGGACGTTGGGCTTTTGTTACAGCTGGCTGGCCGGCAGAAAGTCGACTGAACCCGATTCGGCAGGGACGGCTGAGAAACCGTACGCTCGAATAGTCCGCGCCGGCTTATGGGTGGTGGCGGTGTTGATCGCCATCGTAGTCATCTTTGGCATGCGCAACGTTCTGCAGTCCCGGTCGGCCGATTTGGCGGCTGTTATTTCCACCGAGACGGTTGGCAGCCACTGGTCCGACTCGACGCTTCTGTCGCGGTCGCCAATGGATCTGTCAGACCCCGATATTGATACAAACAAGGCGGGGCAGATCGCCGTCACCTGGTCGGAAGAAACAGGGAGTGGGGCCGACGTTTATTTCATCGAGCGGCGTGTGGACTGGTCGGAGCCAGTTAACGTCTCCAACAGCTCGGACACCTTATCATCCAGGCCGCAGCTTGTTCTTGATGAGTCTGGCACGGCTCACATCGTCTGGAACGAAGCGGGAGTCTCGCCTGGTGATGCGAACATCTTCTACAGCCAATGCCAAGCGGGGGTATGCTCGGAGCCAATCCGGCTGGCGGAGCCGTCGCTTTCGGCTTGCGCGGACGGAACTGAAATCGGAACAACTACAGCGCAAGCCTGGCCGGCCGTAGCCGTCGATGGCTCAGGCATGGTTATGGTGGTCTGGCCAACGGATGACGGTCAGTTGTTGTACAACGGTTGGTCCACCGGCGAGTCGCCGCAGTCAGATTCTGCCGGCTGCGTGCTGACTGACGGCTTGTCTCGTGATCTGCCGGATTTCGCCCCCCCGCCTTACGGGCCGACCTGAAGGTGGTATCGCCCTGGTGTTTGACACTCAGATGGTCCGAGCAGCAGTTTGCTGCTCTCTATATTTAAGCTTAGTGGTTATCCTTTTCTCCAAGCTACAAGCTTATTCTGGCTTTGCTTTATCAGCAGACATATCCTGTACTTTACTATCTCATCTCTCCACACACCAAAACGGTTCTGACTCAATTGGCAAAGTTAGGTCAAATTCGGTACAATTAGTCACAAACTTTAGCACCAATTTGAGGCATAGATGAGTCCTAGGCTTACCAACTATACAGACGAATTGTCGGAGTTATGCACTCGCTATCGGGTGGAACGGCTGGAGTTGTTTGGTTCTGGCTCGCGGGACGATTTCGACCCTAAAACTAGTGATTTCGACCTACTGGTGGAGTTTGCTGATTCGAAACTGGAGGGGGCATTTGATCGCTATTTCGGGCTAAAAGAAGACCTAGAGCGTCTATTTCAGCGTCCGGTTGATTTAGTCGAAACCCATGCGATTAGGAACCCCTATTTCCGGCAGGCCATTCAGCAAGACAGGGTTTTGGTTTATGCAGCTTGAAACCAAAAAATTGATCTATGATCTTGATCAGGCTGTGAACTTAATCAGTCACTTTACTGTTAACAAAGATATTACGGATTATGTGGCCGATGCGATGTTACGTTCAGCGGTTGAACGACAATTCGAGATTATCGGCGAAGCCCTCAATCGCCTCAAACGGCTCGATCTGGAGACAGTGGCCCGGATTAGCGACTATCAACGGATCATCGGATTCAGAAACGTCCTTACCCACGGTTACGATGTAATTTCTGACAATATTGTTTGGGATATTGTCCAGAATAAGCTGCCGGAGTTACGCCGCGAGATTCAGGAATTAAAGCAGGATTTTGAAGTGGAGTAACGATCGCTATCGCCATTCGCAATGTAACCTTCTGTTTATATCAATCAACATAAAAGCCGACTTCAGGAGTCGGCCTTTTCGTTGCATTGTTGTTTGGTTCAAATCAATGCGAAATCAAACGTGAAGATTACATAATGGGCGTGTTTTTTCTCCCA
>JBFGLD010001267.1:0-2263 GCA_041576335.1 Anaerolineae bacterium
AGGGCATATTGGTCGATATTATTCCAGGCCGCTTGTAAATCGGGCGGTAAGCTGGTTTTCTTCATCAGACACTACCGACCTTTCCCCAAAAAATCCTTAATCGAGTCGTAGATGTTATCGCGCGAGGCGATTTCACTTATGACGAGGTCTTCGTGATCGCCCAGGAAGTGACGCAGTTCGTGGGCGAAGCTGCCAGAGCCGTAAAGGCTGCGCACCTGCCCATAACAAAACTGATTGCTTTTCGGCAGCAACGCTTCTTGGAGCAGTTCGACGCAAGTTTCGGTATCCCCATCACCCCAATTATCCCCATCACTAAAATGAAACGGATAAATGTTCCATTCAACGGGCGAGTACCGCGCGTCGATTATTTCAGTACAGAGTTTATAGGCGCTGCTGATGCGTGTACCACCGCCCTCGCGTAAGTGGTAGAACATCTCTTGGTCTACTTCTTTGGCGACAGCATCATGAACGATGTAACAGATATCGATTTGCTTGTATTGACTGCGTAGCCACGTTTCGATCCAGAAAGCTGTCATACGCACCAATTCTTTTTGTTCGGTACCCATCGAGCCGGAAACGTCCATCATATAAATAATGATCGCATTGCTTTCTGGCAAAGGTTCTTCTTTCCACGAGCGAAAACGCATATCGTCGCGAATTGGAACAACGATAGGGTTATCCGGATTGTATTCACCGCTGATAAGTTGGCGGCGCAGCGCCTCTTTGTAGGTGCGTTTGAAGTGGCGTAAACTGTCGGGGCCAACACGCCGAATACCGCTGTACTTGCTTCGTTCGCTAATGATATTTTTCTTGCCTTTGGGGTCGACGTTGGGTAGCTCTAGTTCTTCGCCAAGTAATTCGGCCAGCTCCTCGAGGGTAACGTCGACCTCAATGATGTGCCTACCCGGATCGCTCCCAGCTTCACCGGGACCCGAGTCGGAGTCGCTGCGTCCGATGGGGTCACCGACATCCCCCTCACCTTGACCCACACCACCGGCCTCCTTCGCCCCATAGCGAAACCTGGGAATGTCGATTTGCGGCAAGGGTATGCTGACATAGCGTTTGCCCTGCCGTCCAATCATTTCGCCTTGGGACATGTATTTGCGTAGGTTTTTCTTGATTTGCCCCCGTACGATTCGACGGAAGCGGCTCAAGTCCCGCTGAATTTTTTGCATCGTTTATCTTGATTAACTCTCGCTGGCGTCGCCCCGCGCAAAAATGCTGGCCACATAGTTGAGTACGTCGGTAGCGCTTTGGTCATTATAGCCGAAATCCTTAACCAAACGGGCTTTAACCACGTCGATCTTTTCCTGGGTGTCTTTATCGATGACCTGACTGACGAGGGAGGTTAATTTAATGCTATCCTTTTGGTCTTCAAAAAGTTTGAGTTCGAGCGCTTTGTGAAGTCTTGGGTTCATCTTGTAATCAAAAGTTTTGCCGTCGATAGCCAACGCCCCGATATAGTTCATTATCTCTCGCCGGAAGTCATCCTTACGACTCTCGGGAATATCAATCTTTTTCTCAATACTGCGCATCAGGCGCTCATCCGGCTCTTCACGCTGCCCCGTAAATTTGTTAATGACTTTTTCCCGTTGGGTATAGGCCTTAACGTTGTCGATATAGTTGGCACACAGGCGCGTGATCGCTTCTTCATCGGCGCTGATAGCTCGCTGAACTTCATTTTTTACGATTTCGGTGTACTCATCCTTGGCGATTGACAGTAGATCCCGATAGCGTTTGCGTTCATCCTCACTATTGATAAGCGGATGATTTTTTAGCCCAGAATCGAGCTCATTGAGAACCATAAACGGGTTGATATAGCCATCTTCTTGGTAATTGACTAAGGCATTACTAATCTTGTCCTGGACATAGCGGGGGCTAATGCCCTCCATGCCCTCACGGACGGCTTCTTTTCGAAGCTCCTTAATATTGTCGTCGGTAAAACCAGGCAGCAGTTTCCCGTCATACAGTTTGAGCTTTTGGATCAGGGTTAGATTGGCCTTTTTAGGTTCTTCCAGCCGGGTTAAGACTGCCCACATCGCCGCCATCTCCAGGGTATGGGGGGCAATATGGACCGGTACCTTCTTTTGGTTGAAATCTCGCTCGTAGATTTTGATCTCGTCTTTTAGCTTTGTGATGTATGGTACATAAATCCGAACCGTCCGGTCTTTGAGAGCCTCCATAAACTCGTTGTTCTCAAGGCGACGATACTCCGGTTCATTGGTATGCCCAATAATTACTTCGTCAATGTCGGTTTGGGCAA
>JBFGLD010001268.1:0-2259 GCA_041576335.1 Anaerolineae bacterium
AAAGGAGCCACCCTGGTACTGCTTAATCGCATTATAAGCCTTCAGAAAAGCATCCTGGCAAGCATCAGCAGCGGCCTCTCGGTTGCCAATGACGTGGTAGGCCACGTTATAGGCCAGACCTTGATAAGCCATCACAAGCTGGTTAAATGCAGCCACGCTGCCATTTTGGGCTTCTTTTATGACGCGAGCTTCATCCATTGCTGAAAATTAATTAAGGAAATAAAAGTTACCGGGCTCTGTATCTTTTTTGTGGGATGACTTATTTGGCCTAAGCAATTTGACGTATGCAATTTCATCGTTTATACTTAAACCGCTTATTGGGCCTGGACATACGTTCTAATTTGAACCGCGCCGGAGTGGCGGAACTGGCAGACGCGCACGACTCAAACTCGTGTGAGCTTAGCTCATGTGGGTTCGATTCCCACCTCCGGCACTTATTTATTTCAGGGTGAAGCCGATGGTTGTGATGGCTAAAAGCACGATCTTCACCCGTAAGAGAATGGCTACAAACGCAAACATTATAACATTTTTTAAGGCCATATGCTAGGGCGAGCAGTTGTTTAGGGAGTTGTCCCAGGGCTTTCAAAGAGTTAAAGACTCTTTCGGACGCTTGTTGACGTGAGGGCTACACCCTTTCTATATCGCCCACCGGTGTCGGTGGGGCCACTTCCCACGCTACAAGGTAGCGATATCCTTCTTAGGGAAGCGGCCTTTCATTTTGAATAGGAGTAAACGAGGCTTATGGGGGCAAGAAGAAAACGAAAAAGGGGGCTAAGAATAGATCGTCGCTTACTGATCCTTTTTGCGGTTACACCCATTGGTTGTTTGTTTGCGATGCTTATTGGGCTGCTCATTTCCTGGTATCTACTTCCAACGCGCTTTGTTAATACCGATGTTTCAGAAATGTCTCAGGAGCATGCCCAAGAAATTGTTGTTATGGCGGCGGCAGATTTTGCCGAGCACCAGGATGTTGAACGGGCCAAAGAACTTCTGGCCGAATTAAAGGTCCCCAATAAGGCTCAGTATGTGGCCTGGGTGGCAGAACAGCTTATTCGCACCAATCGCGGTCCTATTGACGAAGAGATAGAAAATGTGGTGCGCTTGGCCGATGTCTTGGGCGTGAGCACGGTGTCCATGATATTATATGTGGCAACGCCGACCCCTCTCCCAAGCGCTACGCCGTTACCAACCCCAACTGCCACAAATACACCCGTGGTGCCGACCGCAACCGCAACAGCGGTCGTCGATACCGCGACGGTTGAAGCCGACGAGGAACTACTTCCCCCCGAGGAAGAGGATGAAATCTTAGTTGCCGAAGAAATTATACCGACAGCCACACCTGAATCCCAACCGATTGCCACCAACACCCCTGTTCCACCAACCAATACGCCCGAACCAATCACGGCTCCAGTCCCGGAGTTTGACTATATCATCACACAGCAACGGCTGTTAAGCAAAGAAGAAAATGGCGGCTGTGTTGGAAATCACAGCATCTTTGTTTCGGTCGTCGATGTATCGGGTAACCCGATCAATGGTGTTGAAATTGGAGATGTTTGGGGGAATCCCGGCCCGATTACCGGTCATAAAGGTGATGACCAACCAGGTCGAGCCGTTTGGGACCTATACAAAAACGGGTTTATGATTTTTATAAAGAATGACCCTACGGCGGGTCGAGAAGTTACGAGCCAGGTGACCGAGTTACTGAGTTCAAACGACTGGGAAATCGGGATACCCAGGCTAATCGAGGCCGGTTACTGCCCTGATGAATCAACTTGTAGAGTTCAATGGAATAGCGGTGTTTTTGGTGAAGGAAACAATACACTTTGTTGGGGGCATTACTCCTGGGACATCACCTTTCAGAGAACGTGGTAAAGTGACAGAGATAGTGAAAATATGAAAAGTTCTAAAACTGTACTGTTAATCATTGTTATTGTTGCACCACTATTTTGTATTGCCATTTTAGGTGCAAGCGCCCTTGGTTTTGGCCTGATCTTTGCCGCCTCAAACCAGGAAAGCCTCGTCTCCTCAGTTGAAGCTCCGAACTCCCAGGCGGTTGAAAAAGAAATTTTGGCAATTGCCACGGATTATGCCAGTTCCGGAGATCTTGAGGGGGCTCGTGCCCGTCTGGATGCGCTTGGCCTGCCCAATTCGGAGCAGTATCTGGCCTTTATGGTGGATCGTTACATCCAGGAAAATCGTGGTCTGGACGAGGCTGATACTTTAAACTTGTTTAGGTTGGCCGATGCGTTAGGCGCAACG
>JBFGLD010001269.1:0-2259 GCA_041576335.1 Anaerolineae bacterium
ACACGTGCCTCTCAAAAGAATTGATGATCGTTATGCCCGCCGTTTAACAGCCTCTCTCCAGCGGGTGCAGTTATTCAAGATCGAGTTGCTGCAAAAAAGCGGTCGACGGCCCACATAAATCGAAGTTAGTCGGATTGCCAATCCGCAGCGGGAGCACGAAGGCTTTCGCGGCATGCCATCCGCGTCACAGAATATCATCGCTGCCGAGTCTAAAAAATACAGATTGGGCATTGCACCGGCGCAATCTCCAAAGTGGATATCTGCGGCTAATTTTCGATTTGAGCCAGGAAAAATAGTAATCAGCTATTGGGACTTACAATTACGATCAATACTTGCCTTAATATTATCGGCAAATGATTCCGGGGCTGCACACCTATTATGCCCTACAGGGCCAACACTGGCAAGATAACAGGGTGATAACCTGCTAAATATGTCATAGTGAAATAGAGGCCTCCAGCCAATAATTGAAATCATCAGCTCCTATAAAAAGGGCATTAAGAACGCCCTAAATCGGCGCATTTAACCTGTTTTAACAGGTTTTTGGTGGCAGCGGGGCGTTTCAACACCTTGCCCAAGGGCGCCAATAAGCAACCTCAGTTTAATGCAGAACTAACATACACCTCAAAACCGATGAGAACGTGACCGTCAGGTTAACTCGCCTAAATTTTTGATGAGCTCCACCTTAGCCGGGCGCTTGCAAAATAACCGCGGCTCTGCTAAGATATCGTCATCAAATTGACGCTGTAAGCCGAAGCGACCTCGGCCGGGTTTGGCCGGGGTCGTTATTGTGTGTAATGTGGAATATTGACTTGCCGGGTGAGTATGAGTTTGCCTCCCCCGGGTTCCACCCATCTTTTTTTCTCGCGCTCAGAGGTATTTTCTTGTGGCCGTTCGACGAACCGACCTTCGAAACATAGCTATCATCGCTCACGTTGACCACGGCAAGACCACCCTGGTTGACGGAATGTTGAAACAGGCCCGCGTTTTCCGCGAAAATCAGCAGGTGTTGGAGCGCGTGATGGACTCCAACGATTTGGAGCGGGAACGAGGCATCACCATTTTGGCCAAGAATACGGCTATCAACGTGACCGATCCGCAGACCAGAGAAACGGTCAAAATCAACATTGTTGATACGCCCGGTCACGCCGATTTTGGTGGCGAAGTCGAGCGGGTCCTTAATATGGTTGACGGCGTTCTGCTGCTGGTCGATGCGGCCGAGGGGCCAATGCCCCAAACACGTTTTGTATTGAAAAAGGCGCTGGAAATGGGTCATCAGGCGATTGTCGTTATTAACAAAATCGATCGCAAAGATGCCGATCCCGATCGGGCCGTAAATCAAACCTTCGATTTGTTCGTTGACCTCGGTGCCACCGACGCGCAGGCCGACTTTCCGGTCATCTACACCACGGCTACCGAAGGTCGCGCCGGACAGACTCCCGAACTTGGAGCCGACCTGCAGCCGCTGTTTCAAGCTATTCTCGAGCATATTCCAGCGCCCAAGGTTGAAACCGACGCTCCGCTGAAAATGCTCGTAACAACTCTGGGCTACGACGAGTATCGCGGCGTGACGGCTGTAGGCCGTATATTCGCCGGCCAGCTGCAGTCCGGTCAGGCCGTAGCTCGGATGACCCTAGACGGCCAGGTACGACCAGAAAGAGCCCGCTACCTTTATACGCACCAGGGCTTGGAGCGCGTCGAAGTGGATGAGGTTCGGGCCGGTGACATCGTGGTCGTGGCCGGGCTGGAGGAAATTTTTATCGGCGAAACATTGGCCGATCCGGAAAATCCCGGAGCTTTACCGGTTATAACGGTCGAAGAGCCGACGGTCCGCATGACCTTCGGAGTCAACAAATCGCCGTTTGCGGGACGTGAGGGACGCTGGGGAACTTCGCGTAAGCTGCGAGAACGCTTATTTGACGAACTGCGTCACAACGTCGCTCTGCGGGTTGAAGAAACCGATACCACCGAAACCTTTATTGTCTTCGGTCGCGGTGAGCTACACCTGGCGATTTTGATAGAAAATATGCGCCGGGAAGGCTACGAATTTGAAGTGTCTCGTCCACAGGTGCTGCTGCGCCAGGCCGAGTCGGGAGACATGCTCGAGCCATATGAAGAGGTTCACATCGAAACCAGTCCGGATACAGTCGGAACGGTTGTTGAAATGTTGGGCAGCCGCCGGGGTCAGATGATTGACCTGGTCGATTCGCAGAAGAACAGCGTGCATCTGACCTACATTGTTCCGACTCGCGGCCTGCTGGG